>NZ_JBDQQT010000029.1:0-5746 GCF_039888625.1 Pseudomonas sp. CAU 1711 | reverse complement strand
GAACATGGCCCACTTCACTCACCTGGAAGACGTCTACTTCACCTACCGCAAGATCGTCTGGACCCACGAAGTGTCCGGCACTTCCGGCTCCGACGACTGGCGTTCGCCGATCTCGGCCTAAGGTAGGCCCCTCTCCCTCTGGACAGATCGGCAGGACAGCCGATTTGGGCAGCGTTAGCTGGTTAAGGACCGAGTCACAGGGATGTGGCGAGTCCAGAGGGTCGGGGTGAGGGAGGCATTTTTGCCCCCCGCGTCACGGCACGCCCGTGGCGCATCCCCGACAATGCCCGGGCTCGCCGGTCAGCGAGCCACCCCATCGGCCAGCACGACTGGCCGATGCCCTTTCGGCAGAAGGAACAACGGATGTTCGCCCCCGCCAACCAGACCCATTTCAGCCTGAGCCTGCCCGCCGTCCCGCACGACCTGCAGGTGCTCGAGTTCAGCGGCCATGAGGCCCTGTCGCGGCCTTTCGCCTTCGAGCTGACCCTGGTCAGCCAGCGCCCGGACCTCGACCTCGAGGCCCTGCTCGGCCAGCCGGCTTTTCTGACCCTGAGTGCCGACGGCGCAGGCATCCATGCCCTGGTGCACAGCGCCGCGCAAGGCGACTCCGGCCAGCGCCTGACCCGCTACCACCTGAGCCTGCGTCCGCAGCTCAGCTGGCTGGGCCACCGCACTAACCAGCGCATTTTCCAGCACCTGACGGTGCCGCAGATCGTCGCCCAGGTGCTGAGCGAGCACGGCATCCTCGAGGGCTCCGGCCAGCGCATGCAGCTCGGCGCGATTTATCCCGCGCGCGACTACTGCGTGCAGTACGACGAGACCGACCTGCACTTCATCCAGCGCCTGTGCGAGGAAGAAGGCATCCATTACCACTTCCAGCACTCGGCCGACGGCCATGTGCTGCTGTTCGGCGACGACCAGACCGGCTTCGCCAAGCTGCCGAGCACCGCCTACCAGCAGGACTCCGGCCTGGTGGCGGACGAGCCGGTGATCAAACGCTTCGCCCTGCGCCTGGCCACCCGCACCAGCCGGGTGACCCGCCGCGACTACGACTTCGAAAAGCCGCGCCTGCAGCTGGAGGCCGCACATAAAGGTGAGGCCAGGCCGGACCTGGAAGACTACGACTACCCCGGCCGCTTCAGCGAGCGCGCGCGCGGCAAGATTCTTTCCCAGCGCGCCCTGGAGCGCCACCGCAGCGACCATCAGCTGGCCGAGGGCGAGAGCGACCAGCCACTGCTGCGCAGCGGCCACTTCCTCAACCTGAGTGAGCACCCACGCGGCGACTGGAACCAGCTGTGGCTGCTCAACGAGATCCACCACGAAGGCAAACAGCCGCAGGTGCTGGAAGAGTCCATCACCGCTTTTCCCCCTCTCCCCCTGGGAGAGGGCCGGGGTGAGGGAGCAACAGGCCCCTCGAACGACTTCCACCAAGGCTACCGCAACCGCTTTAGCGCCACCCCCTGGGACATCCCCTGGCGCCCGCCGCTGGACCACCCCAAGCCACGCATCCTTGGCAGCCAGAGCGCCGTGGTCACCGGCCCGAAGGGCGAAGAGATCCACTGCGACCCGTACGGCCGGGTAAAAGTGCAGTTCCACTGGGACCGCGAAGGCCAGGCCGACGACAGCACCAGCTGCTGGCTACGCGTCAGCTCCAGCTGGGCCGGCGACCGCTACGGCGGCATCGCCATTCCGCGCGTGGGCATGGAAGTGCTGGTCACCTTCCTCGAGGGCGACCCCGACCAGCCGCTGGTCAGCGGCTGCCTGTACCACGCCGAGCATGTGGTGCCCTACGACCTGCCGGCGAACAAGACCCGCACGGTATTCAAGACCCTGAGCAGCCCGGGCGGTGGCGGCTACAACGAACTGCGCATCGAGGACCGCAAGGGCCAGGAACAGATCTATATCCACGCCCAGAAGGACTGGGACGAGAACGTCGAGCACGACCAGAAGATCCGCATCGGCCACGAACGCCACGACACGGTGGAGGCCAACAGCTACACCGAGCTCAAGGCCGAGGAACACCGAACCACCCATAAGGACCGCAAGACCGAGATCCGCGCCAACGACCACCTCAGCGTGGCGACCACCCAGCATGTGAAGCTCGGTACGGGGCAGTTCGTCGAGGCGGGCAACGAGATTCACTACCATGCCGGCAGCAAGGTAGTCATAGACGCCGGCATGGAGCTCACCGCCAAGGGCGGCGGCAGCTGGCTCAAACTCGACCCCGGTGGCGTGACCCTGAGCGGCGCGACTATAAAGATGAATTCGGGAGGTGCGCCTGGCAAAGGCTCAGGTATTCAGATACTCGGGCCAGCAATTCCTTGGGCGGCGGATCAGGACAAAGCAGGCAATCTTCTGAAGCGGGCACACCGTAGCTATAAGGCACGCTACCTGTTGTTGGACGAGAAAACTGGCAAACCGCTGGTGGGAGCCCCCTACACACTTAAGCTGGCCGACGGCTCGCAGCTGGCCGGTTACTCAAACCATGAAGGCAAAACCTTCCTCGTCCATAGCGCCGAACCCGCTCAGGTCGAACTGCTAACCCCCAGTCGTCAGCCAGAACCACAAGAGCCTTTGTTCATGGCCGGCGACAGCACACCCAAGGACATGACCCTGGATCTGAAGAACGCCAACCCGGAGGGCGCATAAATGGCGACAATGCAACCGCAAACGCCACAAGGCTGCACCACCACGAGCGTCGAGGGCACGGTAAAGGAAGCCCCTCTGCCCAATCCAAGCAACAAGCCCTATTTGATGGAGAAGGCCAATTACGCAGTGCGCTTTCCACGCCTGTCGCTCAAGAAATTGCCCAATGGCATCGCTAGTCAGGTGGAGCTCAAACAACTGGTCATGAGCGGTCTGATCCGAGCCGATGAATACCGCTGGAATTATCTATGGGACTACAAGGCAGAGGTCTGCTTCGACATGACCAGACTGCCACCTACGCCCTTCCTCAGCACATCGGGCTGGAGTAAGGGTCAAGCCCCCGACCCGATGCGTCGCCATACGTTGGTTCCCTTCCCCTCCGGCATGACGCCAGGTTTGCTACGTCGGCCGGATGTCATCATCGTGCAGAACCGAGCAATACGTTGGCCGGGGCAAGCCGGGGCTGATCATCAGGGTGTGATGCACCCGGACAATCTGGCAAGGGTGGTTGAGGTCAAATTTCCGGGAGACAACTTAGGGCCAGGTCAGGAGCGTGCGTATATCCAAATCGCAGGCGGCCCAAACCGCTTTACTGTGCTGGAAATCAATGACTGCCGGGACGACGGCGAGCGTGAGCGTGAACGCCAGTACAACGAGGCCAACCAGCCGACCGGGAACAGCAACCCACTGCACTGGCCGGTCGTACCTCCACTGATGCCACCACAGACTCCTGGCAGCAAACCCCGCCCAGCACCAGTGCCGGTACCTGTCTATGGGCCGCAACCCACACCCAAGCCGGCACGGGTGGAGAGCTGGACCCAGCAGGCACAGGAGGCCATCGACGGGCTTCTGGAGCAGGGCGCCGAAGGTATCCGTCAGCTCTCCGCCGAGATGCAGCAGCATCTGGAGGAAGCTGCCACCTGGCTAGGCAGCAAAGGCGAATGGGTGCGCCGGGAATCGCAAAAGGCCTGGGAATGGGTCAGCGAGACCGGTGCCAAGGTGGTGCGCTGGACCGACGAACAACTGCGCGCCATCTGGCAGAAAATCCAGCACTACACCGATCTGACCCTCGACATGCTGCGCCAGATCGACTGGGTACAGGTGCTGATCAATATAGGTGTGGCGGTAGCCACGGTGGTGGTCACTATCCTCATTGCCAAAGCTCTGGTGGCGCTCAGCATTCCCGCGGCCATCGTGGCCGGACTGCTGGCTATCGTCCACCTGGCTAGGACCTCCTGGGCGGTGCTGGTCTCCATTCTAGGTGGCACCGCCGCGACTGCGGCCGTTGCCGCTGGCTAAGAGAACCCTATGAACGCATTGGAAAAACTTACTAAGCACGCCGCAGATCTAGCATTCGAGCTGCCAGATGGCACTCCAGTAGTGAAGCTGGGATTGATAGCCACTCTTTACTTCAAGGAGGGCTATACAGCAGAAAGTAAACAGAGAGTGGCGGAATGCTTCGAGCGCTTTTATAAAGAGTTTGCTCCGCATCTGAAAGGGCAGTATTTCGGGCGCTACAAAAAGCTGACGCCAAGCAACTTCGGTAAAAGCTGCAGCCATATTTTGGCAACCGGACCGAATGAAGAGGTTGAATGGTTTTTGAGTAGCGCTTCAACTGCCTTAGAGGCAGCTGAATACAGCATCTCAACGCTAAACTCCTTCGAAGTTCACGGCGACAAAGTGCGCTCGTATCTCAAGCTCGTTATGCCTTGGTCTTTTCTCTCTGAGCCCAGTGGGCTTGAGCGCTATCAGGAATGGCTTGTTTACCTCTGCAACAAGGTCAAGGCCGAGCATGGCTATGGGGGCTTGTCGAGTATCCTGCCATTCGACTATCACAGTTATATGCCCACCGAGTTTCAACTAGCCCAGCAATATACTGGACTGGAAGTCGACTCCATGGCTCATATTTCAACTCTTAAGCTGATTGAACATATCAAGGGCATCAACTGGTTCACCGTTCTAGGTAACACCTTTACCGAGCGTCTAGGCGGAGAGGACGCCATCCGCCATGCCCTGAGCGGACACGGTGATGTGGAAGTCCAGACCTATGATCAGGGCCTCATCATTCGGGCAGGCGAGTATCCAGAACTAGGTGCGAAGGACGATGGCTTACCTGCAGCCTATGTAGCGGTCAACAGAGTGGCCAGGCCGGTGCGTATTCCCAACCCCGACCAGCTGCACAGCTACTCGCCCTACGGTGACTGTTTCGACATGGAAAGCACTGCCCGCTGGTATTCCCGTTTCGACCAAGAGGACAGCGCGCCTACATCTCCGGCGCGCATCGAGGCAGGCAAACGCTGCCCCCAAACCGGCTACTGGTTCAGCCCCGCCCAGCAAAACTCCAGACGTTATTTCACACAGGGCGAGATCATGCCGGAGTTCAAAGACTCACCCTGGGGCGCCACCATCTGGTATTGGGCCAGCGCGACATAAATAGCCCCCTGGCGCTTAACCGATCTGAGCAATGAGGGGCTTGGCGTCAGCGGCGAGCATATCGCCGACTATATCTGCGCATATGAACTGGGCTGGGGAAAAGACTGGGACGACCATGACAAGGGTGTCGAGGGGAGATGGCAAGAGGGAAACCTGAAAGCCTTAAATAACCGCGCTACGCGACAGCATATTGAGCTCTTATAGTCGCCATCTCTTCTACACCCCCCTCTACCACCCCAGCCAGAGCCCCAGCAAGCACGCCGAGGCACGACTGAGAAATCACTCGGAAGAAAGCCACAGCAATCATCAGGCTTTCCACTATGGGGAGGAAGAGATTCGCACCGCCGTAAATAAGCGAAAAACCGCTCTGACCAAGAAGTATGGCGAGCAGCCCACTCTGCAACTCGAAAAGGCCTCTGTATGAATAGGCGCCAACCCTTCATCACTGAATCTTACTACCGGGCAGCCATTACCTTCTTTGATGAAACGTCTGATCGCTGGGCGAACCAAAAAATGCAGGCTGACACCCCGGAACAAGAGCTAGGGAAGGTCTGAACTAGACCGGTTTTTCTGGCTGACTTCGGCCTTCGCCAACTTTGAAAGCGGCCAGTGGGTCAAAATCGACCAGATGGCTCGCTCATTACGGTGTTTCTGGCCGCCGCAAGCA
>NZ_JBDQQT010000028.1:0-6676 GCF_039888625.1 Pseudomonas sp. CAU 1711 | reverse complement strand
GCGGGTCTGCTTGCGCTTACCGGCGTACTCGGCATCGGCGAAGGTCATCTGCTTCATCGGGAAACTCGGGCAACGGGATCGGCGTATTTCACCAGATTCGGGAAGTCTTCTTCAGAATTTCCCAAGGTGTAAAATGAAGGTCAGCATTCCAATTCCTACGGGGAACCGACCGTCATGCGCTACCCGGAAGACCACAAGGCCAAGACCTACCAACGCATCCTCGACGAGGCCGCCCTGCGTTTTCGCCGCGACGGCGTGCTGGCGACCGGCCTGCAGCCGCTGATGAAGGCTCTCGGCCTGACCCACGGCGGCTTCTATGCCCACTTCAAGTCCAAGGACGATCTGGTCGAGAAAGCCCTGCAGCAGAGCATCGACCAACTGCAAGGCAGCATCGCCGAGATCGAGAGCTCCCCACGGCCTCTGCAGGCCTTTATCGGGCGCTACCTCTCCGATGCCCATCGTGCGGCACCCGGCGCGGGCTGTCCGCTACCGACCATCTCCGCCGAGCTGGGTCAGCACGGCCAGCCCAGCCCGATCACCGACAAGGTGGTGCGCGAGCGTCTGGAACTGATTGCCAGCAACCTTCGCGGCGACAACGCCGAGGCCGAGAGCGCCCTGGTGCTGTCCGCCCTGATCGGCGCCCTGGTGCTGTCGCGCAGCGTCGCCGATGAGGAACTGGCCAAGCGCCTGCTGGCCGACACTCGCCAACAACTGATGGAAATGACTGCAAGCTGAGCAAGCGAGAGCCTCCGTGGTTTCCCAGGGTGGGCTTTCTCGACTCCGACTCAGCGCCTGTAACGCGGCGCCGCGTGGCTGCGCGACAGATTCGACCCCAGCGCGCCACGTGCAGCGACGAAGGCCTGCCAGTCGCCGGCATCCGGCAGCGATGGAATGGTGATCGACTCGCCCTGATCGAAACCGACCAGCGCGGCATCGACCATCTCGCCCACCTCCATGATCATCTCCGGCGGCAATCTGCTCTCGTCGAGGCCGCTGCGCTCCCAGATCTCGGTCCGCGGCACGCCCGCGGCACCGCCTGCACCTTGCACGCCCTCGCCGGCAAGCTCGCCCTGCAGGTCTGGGTCAGGCTCAGCACATAGACCTTGGAGGCGCTGTACACGGCATTGAACATCTCCTGCGCCAGCGCGACCACGGAGGCGACATGCGTCATTCAACAACGACCTTTGGATTATTGACGCGATAGGTAGAACCCTGGGTAGCGATAACGCCGGAAGTCAGCCTCCGGGCGCCGCATCCTCGAATCGATCGACCTTGCGCAGGCTGCGAAAGCTCGCCATCCAGGCACCGACCACCCCCAGCGTGCACAGGCTGCCCAGCACCGCCGCCGGCACCGCGCCGAACCATGCGGCGCTGCTGCCGGCGCGGAACTCGCCAAGCTCGTTGGAGGAGCCGATGAACAACATGTTCACCGCGTTGACCCGCCCACGCATGGCATCCGGCGTGGAGAATTGGATCAGCGAGGAACGGATATACATGCTCACCATATCCGCCCCACCGGCCACCAGCAGCGCGGCGAAGGACAACCAGAACAGGCTGGACAGCGAGAACACCAGGTTGGCCACGCCGAACACCGCCACCGCGACGAACATGCTCATCCCCACATGGCGGTTGAATGGCCGCAGGCTGAGATAGAAACCCACCAGCACTTCGCCGATGGCCATGGCACTGCGCAGTATGCCCAACCCGGTCGGCCCCACCTCGAGCACCTCCTGGGCATAGATCGGCAACAGGGCCACCACCCCGCCGAGCAGAACGGCAAACAGATCCAACGAAATGGTGCCGAGGATGATCGGCCGCGAGCGGATGAACCGGATGCCGGCGCTGAAACGTTGCCAGGCCGTCGCCTCCAGCACCTGACGCGCCTCGGCGAAACGCACCCGTACCAGTGGCAGCATCAGCACACCGGCGATGAAGAACGCCAGGCACACCGCATAGGTCAGCCCACCGCCACCCCACGCATAGAGCACCCCGCCCAGCACCGGCCCGGAGATGGTCGAGGCCCGCACTATCATGCTGTTGGCCGCGATGGCCGGCGCCAGCCGCTCGCGCGGCACGATCTGCGGCAGCAGGCTGGAAAGCGCCGGCCCGGTGAAGGCCCGCGCGCAACCATAGAACACCAGCACTAGATAAAAGGCCGTGACCGGCCCCTGACTCACGGACAGCCAGAGCAGAGCGGCCGCACAGAGCGCCTCCACGGCCCAGCTCAGGCCCAGTATCCGCTTGCGATCGAAGCGGTCGATCAGATCGCCGGCCGGCAACAGCAGAAAGAGCATGGGCATGAACTGGGCCAACCCGACATAGGCCAGGCTCATGGGATCGCGCGTCATGTCGTAGACCTGCCAGGCCACCACCACCGCCAATATCTGCACGGCAAACATGGCCAGCACGCGGGCGATGATAAAAGGCAGAAAGCCAGGCTGGCGGTAAACGGACGATTCGGCGGACACGACGCAAGCCCCAGAGCAGAAAGGAAGCGATGCAATCTACCGGAGCAAAAGCTGGCCGGGCAAACAGCTTATGACTCGAATAGATATGCCAGCATGCGCAGCGCCAATCTCGATCAGTACGCCCGGGCCCAAGGCTGCAGCACCCTGCACCCGGCAAAACACGGCGTATCTATCACCGCCTCCGGCATCTCCACATAAGCAGCGTACTTCGCCGCCCCCCGCTGAGAGTCTGGAGCCAGTAAGCGGCCGGCACCTGACCCCGAGGACGTGATTTAACTAAGAGCCTTCCTCACATAACTTGGCTATCAGCCGCTTGAGCGAGCCTTGGGCTTCCGGAGTATTCTGCAAGGCGTCGGAGATTGCCATTGTCGCCTTCTCGAAGGCGTCATGTTCAGCAATTTCGCTACCAAACTCCCAGCACAGAATCTCCTGAACCAGAATAACCGGAGCGGCCGACTCGAACTCACCAGTATCAGTGCGCAGCTTTTTTAGACGAGCCTTCAAAGTACGACGCAGCACCGATATATCTCGGCGTGCCCGACCAGCCCTTGCCTCACCAGATGAGTTGCGTTCAGCCTTGACTTCACCCTTGGGGGAAGCCAACGAAGTGAGTATCTGATGCAGCCGCGTGGGCTCGATTCGAGACATCAGGGCGTCTCATCCGAGTTTCGATAGGCGCCTAGAAATACTGGCGATGCGACTTCGCCAGAGTCATCGGTGACGGGCGGCGCTTCCTGCTTCAAACCAGCCAGGACTCTACTCATATCGCCTTTCAATGCAGGGTTACCACAGTCCCGCAACCCCTGTTCCAGCTGTTCAATGGCATCGTCCTTGCGGTCTTCCAACAGGCTGAGGTAAGCCCTGGCAAAAGACTGCAAGCTTTCATCCCTGGCACTCTCCACAAGCGCCGCA
The DNA here is from genome assembly GCF_039888625.1 of Pseudomonas sp. CAU 1711. Lineage (NCBI taxonomy): Bacteria > Pseudomonadati > Pseudomonadota > Gammaproteobacteria > Pseudomonadales > Pseudomonadaceae > Pseudomonas > Pseudomonas sp. CAU 1711. Next base: position 3,296 of record NZ_JBDQQT010000028.1, on the reverse strand, counting down.
AAGGCTTGCAGAGCGCTCTCCTTGCGATCCAGCTGCAAACTCAACAGGCCCAGCTGAAACCGCGCGATATCCAGCTCGGGGGCCACCATCAACAGCTCCTGCATTTCCGCACAGGCACGCTCGAACAAGCCCAGCTCCGCGTGCTCCGCGGCCAGAAAATAGCGGGCCCCGACATGGGCCGGCTCTTTCTCCAGGGCCTTATGCAAGTGCTCCAATGCGGCATGGTGGTCGCCAGCCTGACTGCTGTTAATGGCCAGGTGCAGGTACTCGTCCGCGTCCAGCATGTCTCTTTATCCCTAAGCTAAATGAATCAATGATGCCCCGGCGGGGCCTTTTGCGGTTGCCCTTGATGGGCAGCCAACCACTTATCGACCATTTCGAGGCCAGTCGCGGCTCCAGAGGGCGCCGTTCGCGCGAGCATTTCGCGGAAGAGCTTCTTGCCCTCTTCCGGCTTACCTTCCTGAGTCAACAACAGCATCTGCGTATAGCAGGCCGCCCTACAGTCCGGATTCAGCCTAAAAGCCCGACGTATGCCCTGACGCGCCTCGTCTGGCTTGCCATCCAAGGCATCACAAGCCGCCAGTGCACCATGGGTTTCGCTGTAGTTGCGATCCAGAACATAGGCGTGTTGCAAGGCGGCCCGGGCCGGCTCGCTCTCCCCGCGCAAGATATGAATCCAGGCCAGAACATGCCAGGTGCCAATATGATCGGGCATGAAGCGCACTGCACGGTGCAAGTGCCCCACCGCAAGATCGAAGTTGAGATCGTTGAACTCGATCTGGCCCAGCCCGGCCCAGGCCCTACCGCACTCCGGATAAACCTCGACCGTATGCATCCAGGTCTTGCGGGATGCCTCGCTCGAACCTTGCTCGAAATGCGCGGAGGCACATGCGATCAAGGCATCCAGCTGATCGGGGTCTCTGGATAACGCCTCCTGGGCAGTGCGTATAGCCGCGAGATTGTCGTCATTCTCGAACTGCTGAAGCGCCAATAACCCCAATGCCTCGGGGTTTTCCGGCTCGAGCGCTACCGCTCGCAGCGCCAGGGGTTCCGCCTCCTCATTGCGCTCCTGATGATCAAGAGCACGCACATGCAACATCAGCGCGGCAATCGGGCACTCTGGCGAGGCAGTCAGTGGTTCCAGGAGCGCAGAGGCGGCCTCGAAAGCATCGTTGTAGAAATGGCCAAAGGCCGTATTGAAAATCACGGCAGGATGCTTGACCCCCGCCGCGATGGCTCGCTCGCCATATTCGGCAGCCTGAGCATAGCGCCCTAGTCTGAGCAACAGATAGGTCGCTTGGGCCAACAGTTGCGGCTCGGCTATCTCCCCAGCCTCCAGGTAGCCGACAACCTCGAGACTGCTGGATGGATCGCCGCACTCGATAGCCAAGGCCAAAGCATCGCCCAAGAGCCTGGTATTACCTGAGTCCGCCTTGAGATAGTCGAGCAGTCGGGCAAGCCTGCTCTGCGCTTCTGATTGCATCCTGATAGCCGCCGGAGATCCAAAAGAGGAGCGGATTATGGCCGTGCGCTTTTGCGGATGTCATGCGAAACCCTCCCAACGGAATTTTTTTCACTCGCCCCCTTAACTATTTCCCAAATCTTGGAATAAAGCCCTTAACAGAGCCGATTCGCCCCGGTGGGGTGGGCTGACGCATTGGGCTGCGCCTGCAGCCGACTTGATTGGGGGAAGGGAAATGGTTGCGGTGATTGCCGGCAATGGACTGGGTCTGTTCAACACCTCGCTGAACACCTTGGGTGGCGCGGGGGTGCTGGGTCAGGGCGGCTTTGGCCAGGCGGGTGGGCGCTCCTGGGTCAATGCCAGCAACGGCAACCTGGTGCTGCAGTTCAACGACCGTCAGCTGTCGGGGGTGGGGCTGGACCTGCTGCATACCCGCACTTACAACACCCAGGGCAGTTACGGCGACGCCGATGGCGACGGCTGGCGCTGGGACGGCGAGCGCCGCGTCGCCCTCAATGGCGAGCTGAACGGCGCCGGCAGCAGCGTGCTGCGCACCACCGGCGATGGCCACGAGACCCTGTACCGCTGGAACGGCTCGACCTACCAATCCAGCGACGGCGACGGTGCTCACGACAGCCTCAGCTGGGACGCGGCGCGCGGCGAGTGGGTGTGGCGCGACGGCAGCAGTCGCCGCGAGGAGCGCTATGCCGGGGCCAGTGGCCGCCTGGTGCAGGTCAGCGACGCCTTCGGCACGCGCATCGACTACGGTTACGACGCCGCCGGCCGGCTGAGCAGCGTCAAGGACGCCTCGGGCCAGGAGCTGGTGCTGGTGTACAACGGCGCCGGGCGCCTGGAGCGTCTGGACACCCGTCAGGTGGCCGGCGGCGCGCTGAGCCGGCAGGTCTACTACGGCTACGACGCTTTGGGCCGCCTGGCCAGCGTGACCACCGACCTGACTCCGGCCGACAACAGCATCAGCGACGGCCGGGTCTACACCAGCCGCTACACCTACGACGACGCCAGCCTGCGCATTGCCAGCGTGAGCCAGAGCGATGGCACCACGGTGAGTTTCACCTACGAACTGGTGGACGGTGAGTACCGGGTCAAGACGGTGACCGATGCCTCGGGTACCACCACCTTCGCCTACGACCTGGCTAACCGCCGCACCGACATCAGCAATGGCCTGAACCAGCAGTGGAGCTACTTCTACGATGAGGCCGAGCGCCTGGTCGAGGTGCGCACCCCGGCGGTGGCGGGTCAGCGCCTGTCGACCCGTTACGCCTACGATGCCGACGGCAACCTCACCCAGGTCACCGACGGCCGTGGCAACGCCATCACCTACGATTACGACGGCAACGGCAACCGCGTGCTGGAGCGCGACGCCCTGGGCAACACCCTGCGCCGGGTGTATGACGCGCAGAACCAGCTGCTCAACGAGATCCGCTACAGCCAGCCGGCGACCTGGAATGGCACTTCCTGGAGCGAGCCGCCGGCGGCCAGCGCCCAGGTGCAGCGCTACGTGTACGACGCCAGCGGGCGCCTGCGCTACGCGCTGTCGGCCAGCGGCGAGGTGAGCGAATACCGCTACAACGGCCAGGGCCTGCGCAGCCAGGAGCGCAGCTACGGCGATGCCCGCTATGACCTCGGCGCGCTGACGGCCGAGGCCGGCCCGAGCGAAGCGCAGCTGAACGCCTGGGCGGCGGCGCGCGACCTGAGCCGCAGCAGCCTGACCGAGCTGGTCTACGACTACCGTGGCAACCTGCAGCGCAGCACCCGCTATGCCCAGGTCGATGCCAGCGGTGCCGGCCTGTCGAATGCCACGACCACGATCAAC
>NZ_JBDQQT010000027.1:0-7138 GCF_039888625.1 Pseudomonas sp. CAU 1711 | reverse complement strand
TTGCGGCGGCCAGAAACACCGAAATGAGCGAGCCATCTGGTCGATTTTGACCCACTGGCCGCTTTCAAAATTGGCGAAGGCCGAAGTCAGCCAGAAAAACCGCTCTACTTCAGACCTTCCCTATGTCAACACGCAACCCAACCACAACGATCTAAATGCCGAGCGCGAGTTTAATTTCGGGGAGTCAATCCACTTCCTAAACGCTTTCAAGACGATCACTAGCTACGTCCCTACCAAGGACAAGAATCGCATCTTTAAAGTCGATGACCGCTTGATGATCAACCCTACTCTGGAACAGCTGCTAAGGAGCGCGGAATGACCCTTTTCAACGTCCTGGAACCAGGAGCAGCCGCCAAGGCCCGCACCAACATGCTGAAGCTACCTGGCGACCTGGAGACCATCATTGATCGCTTGTCGGCCCGCACCGAAGGGGTTGGGCATATTCAGGCGGCCGTGGTTGAGGTAACCCGTAACTCTGACGAGAGGACCGAGAGGTACTACCAGCGCGTTGATGCGACCATCAAAGACTTCATCCGCAAGAAGCTTGGCCTTTCTGCCCTAACCAAAGTGCACTACAGCAAATTCAACGCGAGAAAGGGGGTTTTCGGTTTCCTATATCTGAGCGCCCTGCCCCCAGAGCCTGGTCAGGTTCGCGAGGTCATCGCTGAGCATTCGCTGAATCCTCTCTACGCGATTCAAGCCCTGCTGGACCTGAAACTCAAACTTTCGTTCCTCATGGACGTGGACAAGCACTATGAAATTGCCCCGGTCGAATTCAATGCTGACCTGTACATTGGACTGATGCTGAGCCGCACATCCAAGGACGGAAAATTTGTCTTCGATGCACTGGCGTACGACCTGTTCTTCTCCAAAGAACAGGAGCTCGCCATTAAGCTCAATCGAGTGGTCATGGAATGCTCCACCACACAGGACGCCATCAGCCGATCGATCACAGACAGCGGCGAGCTTATGTTCGACTGGGCCGGGAAGCGATTCGAGCGCACCCGCCGGCTCAGCGCGACAACGAACAGTGATCGCAACTACATGGCCTTCGCCACGAACAATGAAAATGCCAAGGCCTGCGATCGCTATGAAAACAGCATCAACTACCATCAAACCGACTGTATCAATCGAATCGAGCGCTTACTGAATCTGTCAGGGGTTGAGTTTATCCCTGTCGTGTACGAAGCCACTCACCAGGTCAAAGCCTTCCTGGAAGGACTTCCGACCATGTCCAACCCACTTTGGCTGCTCGACACTGTCACGAGCTATTCAAGTGATGAGGCCCGACTTGGCTTCATCAGCGAGCTCGTCGACAGGTTTGGAGCATCAAAAGTGCTGGCCGCCGACTCCCTTCCAGACCCCACGCAACTGAATGTGGGCACAACGAACTATCTGGTTCTTAGTGAGAAGGTCAAAACCGTTGGGGGGAGCAAGAACGGATCCAGCATCTTTGAAACCTCCATCGACGAGTCCTTCAACTCCTTCTGGCAGGCTCTTGCTGCCAAGCAACGCAATCCCACAGCAGAGTTCGACTACTACACGTCGGTGAAACTACATCGCTTCGCCCAGTCTATCGGTAGCATCTGCCAGGGGTTCAACGTAGTCGCCAGCAAGCTTCCATCTGAGGCGGCAGTCGAAAAGTCCCTGCAGGAGCTGGCCCTGAAAGAGGCAATCCATAAGGACAAAGCCGTAACCATCAGCGAAGCAACGCTGCCCACAATGTCCCTAGAGCTGATGAGTTGCCGGAGAGACTGGAAGGAGAACGTCTATATCCAGGTTCTGGATGTATCCGTTGCCGGCGAGACAATCAAAATTGAGCAATCGCGCCGATACGACGAGGCCTCCAAGGGGGAATTCAACTACGAATTCAAGAAGCTCAGTACCACTCTCGGTAAAGGCGATGCGAAGCCATTCGATGTCATTTGGGATGGGGCGTTCCTGATCCGCGACAAAGAAACTAACGCCTGGCTAAACGCATACAGAACCGACCGGATACCCTCGATCATCGGGAACACCCTGTTCGACAACCAAGAGCGTCAGGACAACGGCATACCACCGTCACGAGAGGTTGGCATCCAAATATCTGCCCTCCCGTACTACCTCACGCCAACCAGGCAAAAACAGCGCCATAGCATCTTCATCCAGGAAAACGGTACTGAAGGGGCCTGGTTCTTTGTTGCGTCTAACAAAGCAGCCAACAACACCATCCCGAAGCAGAGCCTCGTCTACAACGTAGTAATCACGAACGATTCCGGAGCGAAGGTTCCCGTCTTGAGCCACCCGCTGGGTGAGATGTTCTTCTCTACGTTCACCTTCGACATAGTGAAGCTCCGGGAGTCGGCCAAGACCTCGATCCTTCAAAAAATCGTTGAGCTCTGTCTGCACAACTGAACAGAGCGGGGCTCCACATTGGCGCCGTACGCAAGGGACACTCCCCCCAGCAGAGATGTTTCGCACCAGATCAAGACGAGGATCGCATTTCGCCTCAAGCGTGCGCACCGCGAGTTCGACGTGTGCATACTCGAAAGTGTCCGTGCTAACGGGGCCTCGACAAATGTGCATCGGTCATGGACACACCAATGTCAATAACACCGTCACACGAGGCAACTGGGTCGCCCTCCACTTCGCAGTGACGCAGATCGACGAGAACTGCGCCAAAACATCAATGCCGATACTCCCTGGAATACCACTGGCTCGCCTTGGGCAAACAGGAGCGACTCAAACAGTCGGTTCCACTCAAGCTTAACCGGCCCCTCATGCTCGGGACGCCTTTCGACACCGGGTCCATAGACCTTGCTCCGTCCGTGTTTCCGATTCGATAACAGCCAGGAGGCATAAGGGTGCAGACCTGCGGCCAAGGCCAACGGATAAGGGGATGAGACGGCCGTCGACTTAGTACACTTGATGCACTAATTAATTTTCATTCTCATCTATTGACGACCAGTAGACAGCCCCGTAAGATGAAATTGTTCTCGCGGACTTCACTGCCATGTAGGCAGCTTAGAGATGATGAGACGCTTTCGAGCGTATTACCTTCACCACCCAGCGGGTGGCTGAACGCGAGAATGCTTTACCCTTTACTGCCATCTGGGCAGCTTAGAAAAAGGTTGGGATGGCCTCGGCCTACAAACCCGAATGCTCCACGTAAATGGCCTTCTGACTGAGGCCATCTCAGCCATGTAGGCTGTTTAGAGAAAATGTACCGATCCCTCGGGAAAGGTCCTGCTAAATGCAGAAATTCAGCCATGTAGGCTGTGGAAGGTAAGTGGGTCAGCACTCCTTCGCCCGGGAGATGCTTCGTAACATGCCGTTATGGGGAATCACCCAATAAGAAACCGCCTCTTGTGGGCGGTTTTTTATTTCCCTCCCAAGGTAGCCTTCCATCTCAGTAACTAAGGCTCAGTGGCCATGGGTCGCACCAATATCCTGGGCCCTAGCACATCTGAACTACGCCCCTCGCTCAGCCCCTCACCACTTGCGATGGCGCAGATCGCCTGGAACTGCGCCAAATACGTCGCATCAATTGGCGCAGTTCAGAAAACTGCGCCAGAATTGCGCCAACAGCATTCAAACGGCGCCAGCGAAGCTATGCCCTCCTCCACAGACATACTCAACAGTATCCAGGCATCTGGGAACGGACTTACGCTGACTGAGCTATTGGCCAAACACCCCGACATTGCTCGGAGGACAGCGCAGCGACTGATTGCAAAGCTGATAGAAAGCGGTCAAATCTCAGCGCAGGGTGAAGGTAGAGCACGGCGCTATTTCGGAACTGCTATCCGGGCAGAAACCAGCGCCCTGGACACTGATAGCTTTCCGTCCTTTATCCCGCTGTCGGCAGACAGCCGAGATATCCTCGCTTACATCAACCAGCCACCTGAAGCGCGCAAGCCCGTTGGCTACCAGCGCGACTTTCTAGACACCTACCAGCCGAACGTAACGAGCTACCTGCCTGAATCCTTGCGGCGCCAACTGCACAGGATGGGTAAAACCACGGATACCGTGGAGCCCGCAGGCACCTACAGCCGTGCAGTTCTGAATCGCCTGCTGATCGATTTGTCGTGGGCTTCTAGTCACCTAGAGGGGAACACCTACTCGCGACTCGATACTCGACAGCTCATTGAGCATGGCAAGGCCGCACAAGGCAAAGCAGCTATCGAAACACAGATGATCTTGAACCATAAAACGGCAATCGAGCTGTTGGTCGAGAACATCGAAAGTGCAGAGCTCAACCGCTACACATTGATGAACCTGCACAGCTCCTTGGCCGAGAACCTGCTTCCAAATCCTGCAGATGAAGGCCGCATCCGGCAGCATGCCGTCGACATTGGGAAAAGCACCTATCGCCCTCTCTCAACACCCCAGCAGATTGAGGACACCCTGGAGGTTCTGCTCAACAAGGCCAATCAGATTGCTGATCCGTTCGAGCAGTCGTTCTTCATGATGGTGCACCTGCCCTACCTGCAGCCCTTTGCCGACATCAACAAGCGCACCTCCAGACTGGCAGCGAACCTGCCACTGTTTCGTGCAAACCTATGCCCGCTGACATTTCTGGATGTACCCGAACAGGCCTACAGCCGCGCCACGTTAGGCGTCTACGAAATGACCCGGGTAGAGCTACTGCGCGACCTGTACCTCTGGGCCTACGAACGCTCAACGCAGGAGTACCTGGCAATCAAGCAAGACCTTGCTGAACCAGACCCACTTCGACTGACCTGGCGGGACTTCATCAAATCGACCATTCGCGAGGTCGTCACTCATCCGGAGCTTGATCCACTGGCCTGCATTCAACGCGCTGTAGCAGAGCATGTTTCAGACACTGAGCAGCCAGAAGTACAAGCCCTGATCGTTGAAGAGCTCCGACGGCTGCACGAAGGGGTGCTAGCGCGTTACGGATTACGGCCATCCGAGTTCAGTCTCTGGAAATCGCGCCATGGGAACTGATGAGTTCACGTCCAACCATTCGCGCCCTCAAGCAGAAAGCGAACACTCAATGCTGGACCCTATGGATTACGAAAGACTCCTTGCAAAGGTCATCCAACTAGTCGAAGACGCTGGCCTGCTGCTCATTACTGAATGGCAGCGCCCAGAGGGGCCTCGCGGCTCCGGCGATAAAGCTGAAGTCGATATTGAAATCGAGTCACTGCTGAGGCCTGGGCTACTGCAACTGCTGGACTGCGATTTCTGGGGCGAGGAAACAGGCCATAGGCTCACAGGAGCCAGGTATTGCTGGGTTGTTGACCCCAATGATGGGACTGCAGACTTTCTGAAAGGCCACAAAGGCTCTGCCATATCTGTCGGCTTGCTTGAGGGTGCCCAACCGGTGCTTGGCGTGGTCTACGCCCCTGTTTTGCCGGATGGTGATTCTGACTGCGTCGCATGGGCAAAAGGGTCACCATGTGTGCTTCGCAATGGAAGCCCCATTAACGCCACACTCGCCCAAAAGAAATGGAATCAAGACAGCCGAGTTATGGTCAGCACTGCAGCAACGGACAAGCCCGAAATCAATTCTGAATTGTGCTCACCAGGTTGCTTTGTGGCGATGCCCAGCATCGCCTATCGGTTGGCACGTGTCGCAGCAGGTGATGGGGATGCAGGCGTATCGCTTGTGCCGGTTTCAGCGCACGATGTGGCTGCAGGTCATGCGCTGCTAATTGGCGCAGGGGGCGTGCTGATTGACCAGGATGGGAACAGCATCACTTATGTCACTGAAGCCGACATGCAGACAGTATCTCGGAGATGCTTTGGCGGCACGCGAGAAGCCTGCCAGACACTGGCAAGCCGAAATTGGAGCAAGGTATTTACATGAAAACGCTAAAAGTCGTGATCGAGGATTGGGATGGTGATGGCGCCATTCGCATTCCCGATGAGGTCCTCCAAGAGCTCGGTGTAGATGTTGGTGACTCCCTTTATCTAGTCGAGGAATACGTTGGCTCAACGCGCTGCCTAGTGCTGAGCAAAACTGAACGTATTCCAGACCGCATTGATGAACTGGTCGGACACTGGGATACCTTTGGAAAAGCGCAGAATGTTACGGATGATTGAGCAGGCAACTAGGCAGAACTGGCTGCACGACCTGTCGCATGACGACATGAGCAAGCGTTTAGAGGACTGATTGGGGCAACCACCTGAACCAAAAACGCCTTGATCAATCCAGCCAGTTCAACTCCCCAGAAAGGATTTGAACCCCAAACACCCTCCCTGTACCGCGCTAAGCCTTTGAAGTAAAAATCGATTTGGATGCGCTCTTGACGGAAGACTCAAGGTTCCTATACTACTTAACGACTGAGTGAGATCCTACAAATCAGTTTTCCGAGGCCAAGTGCCTGAAACGCTGATTTGAGCCGGGTATTTGTGTCTATGGATTCAAATCCCCCCGGCTCCACCAAATAAACCCCTGATTCTCCTAGAGAAATTCAGGGGTTTTTCTTTTGGGTGTCGACAATTTTTCGAGCAACACACGGGCCAAACCTGCTTATTGATACGGCCCGGACAAGCGCCACCCATCGACTATCCGAGGCAAAAGCGTTGCACCATCAAGCAACGTGATAGACTGCCGCCGCCGCAAGGTGATAGGCACAGAGGGCACCAACCCTCTCTACCTAAGCGGCAACGCAGTCCTGCTTGGACACGACACGTACTCGGGACACCGTCCCTCTTCAACGCTGGCCCAACTCTCTTGAGATCGAGAGTCATACGCCACGTCGCCTTGATACCAGTCGTACCCCACTCCCTGCCCATGGTTCCTTGCCAAGCAAGACACCGTGGCCGCGCTGCACGATCTCAATCGTCCTCACTGGCATCACCTCCTGTCGAGACAAATATTCGCCGCTGCTTCGGTCTGCTCGCGCATGACCAGGCTATCGGTCAAACAACACGCGAGCGCATGCATAACGCAGGCTCGCCCGACATGAGTACCAATCATGACCACACCCATCATCTGCCGGACTTACCGACAACCTGCCAGCCAATGTAGCTGCTTTCGCTGCCGCCCTCTCATGGCGAATGTCCAGCTAAGGAAATTCTGAAGAAGACTTCCCGAATCTGGTGAAATACGCCGATCCCGTTGCCCGAGTTTCCCGATGAAGCAGATGACCTTCGCCGATGCCGAGTACGCCGGCAAGCGCAAGCAGAC
>NZ_JBDQQT010000026.1:0-12034 GCF_039888625.1 Pseudomonas sp. CAU 1711 | reverse complement strand
AAGCAACTCCTTTGCGGGCCACAAATAACGGCCTCTACTGTCCGGCGACCATTCGATTCAGGAACACCGCGACGATGCGGTGATTGTGTTTCCTGGCTCGGTGCTGAACAACCCATTTCGCTCTTACGCCTAACGTTTGGTTAAGGGGCCGGCTTTAGCCGGTCCCGAGTGAGCGAAGCGAACGACTTGAACCATTTGTTAGGGCTGGCTCGGAATTCGTTTGTACACTGATTGTGAATTCTCTGACTCATCATGCAGGTGGAGCTGGTCATTTTTAAGGCCAAGAATTTTTAGTTGAAATGGCGGAAATTCATTGTGGCGACCTGTAATTAATAGTCGGCAATCTTTGACCTCCCAAGCTGCACCGGAAATCTCTGGCCTATGGTGAATCCATGAGCTGAAATCGTTTGAGCCAGAGTATGTCGCGAGTGAGAACTCCTCGAAGAACCCTTGGTCTCCTGCTCTACTCCAAGCTCCTAAAATATTTTTTTCTGAAACTGAGCAACTCTCAGCATGTAACGTAGGGCTTATTGCAGTTAGTAGGAGCAAAAGTGTACGGATTATTTTCATATGCCCTAACGTTTGGTTAAGGGGCCGGCTTTAGCCGGTCCCGAGTGAGCGAAGCGAGCGACTTGAACCATTTGTTAGGCACCTTGCTCGCAGTATTTTTTAAGGCCGGTGAGCCTGGCCTTAACTGCTCTTTTGAAATAAAGGCTTGCTACGTATTCTGAAATTATGGGAATCGCCCATTTCTTGGTTTTGATGGAGTAGCGAAATTTTGCCTTTGTAGTGTTTTGGGAGAGGGGCTTGAAAACCCAGCTACCACCAAAGCTTTTGATGAATGCAGGGCCTTTGGTCATGACTATGGCTGCCGTTGTAGGCGGAGCAACCTGAACAAACTCAACTTCCATTGTTAAGCCGGACTTGGCGACAACGAGTGTTTTCACCCCAATTCCCACCTCGGTTGCACCACCTAGGAATTCAATTTTTTCAGGGAAGGGGTCCCACTGGTACCTAACTGAATAGTCCTGTGATGCGGCATAGACAGTTGTCTGGGGCGCATTAATGATTAGTTCGTGCTCGACCAAGGCCATGGCTGTGCCTAACGATTAAGCTAACGGGCAGGCAAAAGCGCAGCTTTTGACTGTCCAGCGAACGGAGTGAGCGGCAGTTGAGCGCATTGTTAGGAGAGTCAGCTCGCGTGACAAGTAGCTAATAGCTCACGTATACGAGAGCTAACTACTTGGCGGGTGGATTGTGATTCAAATATTTTTTGAACAATTAGCTTATCGCCAGCTTTAGTTAGACTAAATTTCTCAAGATCTCGATACTCTGAGGTAGAGAGCTCTGGCATGGACTTTGGCAGGGGCTCGCCAACAGCGGCATAAATTTGCAATATCCCGTGTAGAGCGTACTTCTGGCCTACAGGGCTTTGGAAGAAGCTCTCAGTGACTTGCAGCTCTTCCTTGCTGAAGTTTTCGATAAGCAGTGATTCAAATACATCGGTAAAACTTGAGGTGCTCATTGATTGCGTGCATTCGTACAAGGATTGCGGGGCCTTCCCTTGCTGGTGTGCCCTTTGTACGGAAAGCTGCATCCCGACCAATGCGGACTCTGATAGTACTAATGCGGTTGTAGGATGGATATCAACGGCCCCAGATAGCTCTGCGCGAAGGAGTGCTGTAATAAAAAATCCTAGGGTTATCCAAATTCGCAAAGTGACTCTCCTAACGTTTGGTTAAGGGGCGGCCAAAAGCGAAGCTTTTGGACGTCCAAGTGAGCGGAGCGAACGACTTGAACCAATTGTTAGGCACGGTGCCGAGTCGGACGCAGGAAATGATGACCGCACCGAGCTTGACCGGCGGAGTGCACGGCGTGTCGGACTTGGCCCGGAAAGTTATTTGTGATGTGCACATACTCTGTAAGCAACTCCTTTGCGGGCCACAAATAACGGCCTCTACTGTCCGGCGACCATTCGATTCAGGAACACCGCGACGATGCGGTGATTGTGTTTCCTGGCTCGGTGCTGAACAACCCATTTCGCTCTTACGCCTAACGTTTGGTTAAGGGGCCGGCTTTAGCCGGTCCCAGTGAGCGCAGCGAACGATTTGAACCACTAGTTAGGGGTGCGACGGTCAATTTGTGCACCTCTTCGGGTGTTGTTCGCACATATATAAAGCGAAATTCCTAAATTGAATCTTATAAAAATGCTCTGCTGGTAAACGATCCAGAATAGGTTTGTAGACTGTGTGATGGACCAATACGGGAATCGACCATAAAGAGTTTGGGCTATGGGATGGAGAGTTAAAGGATAAAGCTAATAAAGCAAACGGTGTAGCTAAGAAGAAAACGATGCCGAGCAGCAAAAGGCAAAGAAGAAATTTCCTTTTGTACGCAAGTGGCATGGTATGGGCACCTCTAACGTTTGGTTAAGGGGCCGGCTTTAGCCGGTCCCGAGTGAGCGAAGCGAACGACTTGAACCAGTAGTTAGGGGGCTAGCCGCACTTCGTTGTACACCGTAACTGCGATTGCACAAATAACTAGCGCGACAATAAATGCTTTGGCAACTTTTATGCGAGGCTCAATGGCTTTTCGTTTTTCAGCATGTATCTTGATTTTTTTGTTAATTTCTGGAAATAGCTGCTCGGCATGTAATTTGTTATCGACAAACAACTGGCAATAATAGTTGGTTGGTATGCAGTTGATGTTTATCTGTACGTCGCGTGAGCCGATTTTGAATTTTCGTGTGCCAGTGAAGTATAGATTCCAGCGTTTTTCTATGAGCTGTCCGTCAACATAGTATTTTTCACGGCCAAAATTGAAGAATTCTACTTCAAATAAGTGGTTGTCAATTTTCACGGATGACTTCATCTAGCACCCTAACGATTAAGCTAACGGGCAGACAAAAGCGTAGCTTTTGGCTGTCCAGCGAACGAAGTGAGCGATAGTTGAGCGACTTGTTAGGTTCTGGCTTATACATTTGATTCGGCATCTGATCTGGCAGCCACAAACCATTCGCTGTAAGTAGAGTACGAATAGCTGCGCTCAGGAGTGCTGCAAAGAATTATAATTTTTGGATTACCCGAGGTGTCATTGCCTTCAAAGCACGCTATATCATCGTACATGTCAGTTTTGGCAAATGGGACAAGGCCTCTTTCGCAGATGTGGCGCTGCATAAGTTTGCCTGTTTCTGATAGGGCGTCAATGAACCACCAGGGATAGAGTGCATCGAACGTGAGGGAGTCAGCCGTTCTCAAGAAATCTGGCGGGTACATAAAACCTGCTGGAAGCAGGCCTTCAGAGTACACTTTGAATCCCACTCGAACCTCTCTTAAGAACCTAACGTTTGGTTAAGGGGCGGGCTTTAGCCCGTCCCAGAGAGCGAAGCGAACGGTTTGAACCAATTGTTAGAAGCCAATTGCACGACTAACGACCGGCAGCCGAACCACCATTTTTTGAGAACTGCTCTTTCAATCCAATTTTCAGCCATAACGTGCCACCTGATTGGATTGTAAGCTTCTTCATTTTCTTACTCTTCCGCTTAAGCGCGGACGGCTTCTCATAGTAACCAAAACGCCGCTTATACCAGCGCCGATCCATTTCGCTTTTGACTTTTTTGCTTAACTTCCTAAGCGCTAAATCAATTGACTCGTCATTCTGTACTTTTACTGTCACTGACATTGTTGGCGTTTTATGGACTGACACCTGTCCTTCTTTGGCTTCTAACGTTTGGTTAAGGGGCGGCCAAAAGCGCAGCTTTTGGACGTCCAAGTGAGCGAAGCGAACGACTTGAACCAGTTGTTAGGCTGCGGACTTCGAGTCGGACGCAGGAAATGAATATCGCACAGTGGCCGACCCGCAGCGAACTTTCAAGCCACGTATTTATTTTGGCTGGGGCCTCGACTAAGCGGACATCCAAGCGCTTGCGGCGATAACCCGCAGCCTTGATGCGCGGCGAGCAGCGAAAAAGCTGGAGTGGGGCGCCGAGCCAGTTTTTGAGCACATTTGGCTTTGGCGTTGCACGTAGTGTTGGGATATAACTTTTAAGAATTTCCATGCCCGCACATTCCTTTGTTGCTTTTGCCGCCTAACGATTAAGCTAACGGGCAGACAAAAGCGCAGCTTTTGGCTGTCCAGCGAACGAAGTGAGCGATAGTTGAGCGCATTGTTATGCGTTGCTCGATAGTTCAGGAGGAACGCTCTCCATCATTACAGGGTAAGTAACCGGTTTATAGTCGCTAAATTCAATGTCGCGTACATGTGTAAGTCCGCTCCAAAGTGTCCGTGCTCCCTTCAGCCATTTTGCTAATCTAACTCGTTTTTCGATTTTGGCTATTTCTTCTGGTGTGGCAGGTCTGATGGGGCCGGCTTTTCCGTATAAACGCACACCGGGGGAGGATACAAACCTCCCTTTAATTAATGAGTGAAGCCAATAAATTCGCCCAGCGTTCACTGCCATAATGCAAATGTTTGGGTTTTGATCAATATTGCTGCCTAGGTTTTTGGCGTAGTGGTCGAAGAAGTATCCTGTTTGATCGTCCCGAAGAAATACAGTGCCGACAGGGGTGATGTGAGGCGTGCCATCAGGATTGACCGTTGCGATTGAGCAATAAATAGTCGATGCCTGACCTTCTTCGAGCGTTTCCTTAATTTTCTGCCAGTTTTCCCTGATGTTCACTGTAGTTCCTTGTGATGGCATAACGTTTGGCTAAGGGGCGGGCTTTAGCCCGTCCCAGTGAGCGAAGCGAACGATTTGAGCCAGTTGTTAGGCGGACCTGGAAGTCGTCTGCTTTGATTTTTCTTGAGCGTTGATTATTAAACATACAAGCCTCCGGAAACCCACGCCGGTACAAACTCAGAAAGAGAAGGCGACATATACTTAAATTCATTGTCAATTGGGTAGTAGGCCCAAATTCCACTTTTTCCTTTTCTGTACCCGAAATCAATTCCGTCAGCTCCGGATCGGCCTATAGCAAGAAACTCAACCTCTCGCAATTCGTATGCCTCGAATATTGGGACTATGACCTGTGTGTAGGAGGCTTCAGAATAATATCCATTTTTTGAGAGGGTACTGCTCAAATATTCTTCGCAAGGATATTCGGAGAATCTTGGTTCGGCGTCCATAAAATATCTAGCCTAACGTTTGGTTAAGGGGCGGCCAAAAGCGTAGCTTTTGGACGTCCAAGTGAGCGGAGCGAACGACTTGAACCAATTGTTAGGCACGGTGCTGGGGCGGACGCAGGACGTGATGCCAACGCCGAGCGTGACCGGCGGAGCGCACGTTGTGTCGGACTTGGCCCGGAAAGTTATTTGTGATGTGCACATGTTCTGCAAGCAACTCCTTTGCGAGCCACAAATAACGGCCTCTACTGTCCGGCGACCATTCGATTCAGGAACACCGCGACGATGCGGTGATTGTGTTTCCTGGCTCGGTGCAGAACAACCCATTTCGCTCTTACGCCTAACGTTTGGTTAAGGGGCGGCCAAAAGCGCAGCTTTTGGACGTCCAAGTGAGCGAAGCGAACGACTTGAACCAATTGTTAGGCACGGTGCTGGGGCGGACGCAGGACGTGATGCCAACGCCGAGCGTGACCGGCGGAGCGCACGCTGTGTCGGACTTGGCCCGGAAGTTATTTGTGATGTGCACATGTTCTGCAAGCAACTCCTTTGCGGGCCACAAATAACGGCCTCTACTGTCCGGCGACTATTCGATTCAGGAACACCGCGACGATGCGGTGATTGTGTTTCCTGGCTCGGTGTTGAACAACCCATTTCGCTCGTGCGCCTAACGTTTGGTTAAGGGGCCGGCTTTAGCCGGTCCCGAGTGAGCGAAGCGAGCGACTTGAACCACTAGTTAGGTGAATCGAATGGAGACGCCTTGGTCTTCGCCTATTAGTGAAAAGAACACTCTGGCCAAAAATTCATGTGCGTTGTGCGCCCATTTTTCAACGACGGCAAGCCGGATGGACTCTGCATACTGCTTTCCTTTCCCTGGCTTCTCTACCCTGTCGCCGCGATGTACGATTTGATGACGCCTGCTTATCATTGACTCTAGGGTGGGGAAAAAGTCTGCTAGCTCTTTCGTGTCGACATCTAGGGACTGAAGCAAATTTGTTATGTCGGCGACATTGTTGAATGACGTTCTATCAAGATGCGAATTTACTGATGCGCTGATTACTTGGTCTACCGTCATTCCCTTGAATTTGGCAAGCTCGCTTAAGTGAAATTTTTCAGGGCGCCCAGAGTTATTTAGCCCATGCAGGGGTATTTTGCTCAGATAGTCTTCTTGGGATAAAGGTAAATAGTGGGAGGCTATTGTGCGGAGGCAGTCCTCTAGCATGGCGTGCATCAGCACTACTGCGGAGCGCAGTATGTCAGCTTGATGAACAAGAACTCGCCCCCTCTGCTTTTTAGACGTTTCTTTGTAAAGAGAGAGAAGGTTATTAACTCTTGAGAAGTTGTAGTTAAGCCTGTCAAAGGCAACGCCTATTACTGGGCTGCTCTCGCATTCTGTTTTTATCTTGTCCCACGCAAGCGTCATTTTGATTAACCTAACGTTTGGTTAAGGGGCCGGCTTTAGCCGGTCCCGAGTGAGCGAAGCGAGCGACTTGAACCACTTGTTAGGCTGCGGACTTGAGCCGGACACTGTTACTGAATACGGCACAGTAGCTAAAGCGGCTTTAGCTTTGAAGCTTTTCCTCATGCTCTTTCACCCGCTTCTAATGACGAAGTGCGCAGAATTTTTACATTGCCTGATTTCGTGAGGACGTCACTCGAAAATTGTTTGAGCGAAGAGAGTTTCCGCAGATGTTCAGCGCCAAAACAAACACGGCTATCTGTGTCACGAGTTGTATGCGGTTTTGAATTTTCTGTCCTGCGGACTTCCATGTTCCACCAGCTTTTGCTTTGCCGCCTAACGGACAGGTTAAGGGGCGGACGCAAGCGCAGCTTGCGGACGTCCGGAGTGAGCGAAGCGAGCGACCTTGAACCGTTTGTTAGGCGTTTGCGGGGGCATGGGCTCTTATTTAAATAGGTTTGAGATTACAGCCAATAGCATTGGCCCTAGTGCAATAAAGCAAAAATAGGCCATTCCTTTGTTTTTTTCTACCCATTCATGGATTGGAGATTTGTAGCTTATTAACAGCCAGAGCGCTAGTGTAAAGTAAAGTATGACAAATATAAGTAATATACCTGAGCCGCCGCCTGTCTCGGGTTGATTTAACTGGTCATTGACGGTGTTTAGTGGATTGGCTGAAAAAGCCTCTCCAGAGAATGCTGCCAGCATGAGTGCTAAGGCGATTTTTATCATTTTAATTTCTGCCGTTTTGTAGTTCGTTTTCTATGATTGAAAAATTTGATCTAGTGAGTGCTGTACGTAATTTTTGGAGGTGTTGTTCATCATGCTTGTGCGCCTAACGAATGGTTAAGGGGCCGGCTTTAGCCGGTCCCAGCGAGCGGAGCGAGCGATTTGAACCACTTGTTAGACCGCGCCACGGATTTGTGCCGGCAGCATAATGCACGTGCTCAGCGGTGTCAGTGGGAGGCTTGAAACAGGCGCGTACCGTGCTGCGGTTGGAACGTGCGTTGACCAAGCAGGCGCGAACCGGCCGTTCCTTTACGTTTGTGAATAACCTGGTGATCTGGAGCAAATGGTTCGGGCCGGATTCGTACTGCCGCCGCGAAATTTCAGACTGAATGCGTAACAGGTTTTTTGATTGCATAACGTCCGTGTTCCACATGCTTTGCTTTGCCGTCTAACGATTAAGCTAACGGGCGGCCAAAAGCGCAGCTTTTGGACGTCCAGCGAACGAAGTGAGCGGCGTTAAGCGCATTGTTAGAGGCTACCACCCGTATGTGTCAGTAGTTGCTTTTAACTGGTTTGCTAGGTTTACCATGCACTCTGACTCACGCACTGACTGCCATTGCCCTCCGTAGGTCTGGCTTACTGACTTACAGAATAAATTTCTAAACTCCACCCAATGCTCCTTTGCCTTTTTGAGCTGCTGGGCTGGTTCTTTATTTGGCTCTGCTTCGGCTTCTGACAGGAGGCGATTGTAGCTTTCTTCCATTAACTGGTTCTGCTGCTGCCAAGAGGCATGCGCTTTCTCTGCATATTCCGCTTGTGATTCTGCGCTTGCATAACTGCTTGCGATAGATAGCCAGATAACAGACGCAAGAGCAGGGATTTGGCGATCAGGCATTTTTGCCTCTAACGTTTGGTTAAGGGGCGGGCTTTAGCCCGTCCCAGTGAGCGAAGCGAGCGATTTGAACCATTTGTTATGCGCTTTGTTTGGTGCCGATAGCTGGCAAGCTGTTGCTAACCCGCTCGATGATTTCAGCTGCTTTCGCGAGAGTAGGGATATCTACGGTTTTTTCATTCTTTGGAGAGAATGCATTTTCGCCTGTGATGTTCCAATGCTCGAATGCTTCTTTTACTTGAGACCATTCTGCGGCAGCGCCGTAAGATTCGAGATAGAATTTACCAAAATTTATTGCATGGCGACGGTCTGCATTTTTAAGTGCTTCCCGCATGTATGAGCTACTGAATAGAAATGCATATTTTGCTAAGGCTGCTGCAAATGTTAATGCCACAACCCCCTTAAAAACTGAGAAAACGATAAATTCCCAAGTGATAACGGCTGGAAAAGAAAGCACTGAAGTAATAGTAATTACGCCAAAAAATATTAGGCCTACGACAAGGCTGCCCGCTCCAATGCCACTCCAGATTTTAGATATTCTGTGGAACTGCTTTTCTTTGGTTTCTAGAGTGTCTAAAGCATCAGAAACATAATCCTTTGAAGTTTCTTCAATTTTCTTTCTGTTTTCTAAGTTATAACGTTCTTTTTCCTGCTGTAGTTCAATAGCTGTTTGTTGTAGTCGTGCTTCTCTGGTGGCAATTTCTATTTCTAGATGATTTCTTAACGCTTCGGTTTCAGCCTGCCTCTGCATTAGCCGCTGTTCAAATTCTCGTTGTCGTTCGTATAACTGTTTCTCACGGTCTGCGAACAGCTTCTCCCTAGACTCAAACTCTAACTGTAATTCTTTTTCGCGTTGAAACTGTTCTTTCTTTAATTTTGATCTGTAATTATTTAGTTCTTTTTCTTGTTGTTGAATAAGCTCTCTATAGGAAAGGAGTTCATTCTCGCGCTCTGAGAATATTTTACGATCTTCGTTGGCGAGCTCGCGGCGGCGCGTTTCTTCCATTTTATCTTGCATTGTGAGCTGCCTCCTTTAGTGCATAACGTTTGGTTAAGGGGCCGGCTTTAGCCGGTCCCAGTGAGCGCAGCGAACGGTTTGAACCACTTGTTAGGCATTGAACACAGGCCGAAAGAATGTTCGCTCATAACTGATGATGCACTTTTGCTCTTCAGCGTATTTGAAGGCAGCTATGCAATCCGCATCTTGGAGTGACTTTTCCCGATACTGCTCGTACTCTGCCAAGTTTGGGAAGCTAAACATAGCGAGCGCAACGTTGTTGGGACCTTCCGATGGTAAAAAATAACCGTGATGTCTACCGCCAAATTTCTCGACCAGAGGAATCCATAGTTTTCCGTAATGTTCAAATTCTTTGAGCTTGTATGGGTCGACTATATATTTGAGATAGCAGGTGATCACAGAATTTCCTTATATATGCCTAACGTTTGGTTAAGGGGCGGCCAAAAGCGTAGCTTTTGGACGTCCAAGTGA
Source organism: Pseudomonas sp. CAU 1711 (assembly GCF_039888625.1). Taxonomy (NCBI): domain Bacteria; kingdom Pseudomonadati; phylum Pseudomonadota; class Gammaproteobacteria; order Pseudomonadales; family Pseudomonadaceae; genus Pseudomonas; species Pseudomonas sp. CAU 1711. The sequence goes on along the minus strand of NZ_JBDQQT010000026.1, from coordinate 2,347 downwards.
GCGAAGCGAACGACTTGAACCATTTGTTAGGCCCAATGCATCGTCGAGCGGAGAGGGTGCATAGCGCACTGATGCTTGCCATGCCGACCATCCAGGCAACGCGACGGCTGATGTCGTGAACTGGTGCGTGGCCTCTTTGCCGCACTTTCTTGAGCATAACCTGCGCACTTTCCCTGCTTGCATTTAGTTGATTGCTCTTACTGCCTAACGATAGGTTAAGGGGCGGGCTTTAGCCCGTCCCGAGTGAGCGTAGCGAGCGACTTGAACCGTTTGTTATGCGGCCGGTAAACAGAGAAATACCAGAGCGCGTAGCCGAATAGCAAGTACAGCGCCGATCCTACGGCTGTGCCATATGAGCGATTAGATACTAACGACGGATCTATAAATTGGTTCACTACCTGTAGTGCTGGGAGTGAAAGAAGTATTCCCGTGAAGCTTGCCAGATAGAGATGCTTGCTGAAATTAAGCGTGGTTTGGTTGCGACTGGATTTCCAGAATAGCCAAATCAATGACGGGATAATGCTAATGGCCATGAAATATGTAAAGCGCACGTACCAGAATAGATGGCCTTCTACCGATGCTTTCATGGCTGCAAGCAATGCTACACAAAAGCCAATTATTGATACCAAGAAAAGTATGGCGCACCGCAACATTGAACTAGGACTCATAACGAATGGTTAAGGGGCCGGCTTTAGCCGGTCCCAGTGAGCGCAGCGAACGATTTGAACCACTTGTTAGACCGCGCCACGGACTTGTGCCGGCAGCATAATGCACGTGCTCAGCGGTGTCAGCGGGAGGCTTGAAACAGGCGCGTACCGTGCTGCTGTTGGAACGTGTGCTGACCGCGCAGGCGCGAACCGGACGTTCCTTTACGTTTGTGAATAACCTGGTGATCTGGAGCAAATGGTTCGGGCCGGATTCGTACCGCCGCCGCGAAGTCGCAGGCTGAATGCGTAACAGGTTTTTTGATTGCATAACGTCCGTGTTCCACATGCTTTGCTTTGCTGTCTAACGAATGGTTAAGGGGCCGGCTTTAGCCGGTCCCAGTGAGCGCAGCGAACGATTTGAACCACTTGTTAGACCGCGCCACGGACTTGTGCCGGCAGCATAACGTAAGTGCTCAGCGATGTTGGTGTGAGCTTGGTTCAGGCGCGTGCCGGCCTTGCGGTTTAACCCTACAGCGACCGAGTAGGCGCGAGCAGGACGTTCCTTTACGCATGTGAATACTGTGGTGTCCTAGCGCAAATAGTGCGGGGCGGATTCGTACTGCCGCTGCAAATTTTCCGGCGGGCCACCAATAATTGTTTTTGAGCGCATAACTTCCTTGTTCCACTCGCTTTTGCTTTGCTGTCTAACGATAGGTTAAGGGGCGGGCTTTAGCCCGTCCCAGAGAGCGAAGCGAACGGCTTGGACCACTAGTTAGGAGCTTACGCAGGAGCATGGGGTGCTCCTAACTTTGGTGATTTTGAGCTTAAGCTAAGCAGCGCTACATGTACTGGGTCTTGATTGCACCAATACTGCTCGATAGCTCCCTCTTGGGTAAACGATGATGTATTGAAACCTTCCTCAATGTCGTTATACCAGAGGACAAACTGGCCAATTATGGCAATTACCCAGAAGCCACCACCATCGTCTCCCCACGGGGAAAGCGCCCACTTTTGGGGAGCGATAGCGTTTGCCTCAAACAGCGCACGAGTTTCTGGAGAGCACTCAGCGAATTGCTGCGCGATCAGCGCCTTCAGTTCATATAGGGGTATCGGCTGCCACATCCTTGGCTCCTAACGTTTGGTTAAGGGGCCGGCTTTAGCCGGTCCCAGCGAGCGGAGCGAGCGATTTGAACCAATTGTTAGGCCGGCTCCGCGCGTGACCTGCTTCGGATGCTTAAAAATGAAGAGGCTACCGAGGCTAGAAAGATAAAAGGGAATATATAAGCAGCTGCCACAAGATAAAAATAGAAGATTTGTGGGTGACTAAATGCGTATAGAGAGTCTTCCCAAGAACTCGCTATCTCTTTTTGGGGAATGCTTGATATTAAATTTTCAAACTCTTCCTCTGTAGCGGCATTCTCTAACTGCTCTTCTGAAATAGCGGAAAGGTCCATAACGACTTCGCCTTCCTCTGGCGCCGCCGACTGCATTGTTAAGCCTGGTGCAGCTAGAGAGAGCAAAAGGCTGATTATGGTGCATCTTAAAAGGTCAAGAGCTTTCAACGGTTCTTCCTTGTGGCCTAACGTTTGGTTAAGGGGCCGGCTTTAGCCGGTCCCGCAGTGAGCGAAGCGAACGACTTGAACCATTTGTTAGGGAAGTGCACGGACTTATTTTGAGGCATCGTATATATCCATATTTAG
>NZ_JBDQQT010000025.1:0-24689 GCF_039888625.1 Pseudomonas sp. CAU 1711 | reverse complement strand
AATTGCGTTGTCGCTTGCCGGGCCTGCGGTTAGACTTGCGAGGGGCATGACTAGGCCAGCGGCAGTGGCTGGGGAGGTTCCAGACAGCGCATCTATTCTCAGCCGGGGTGCTGAGCTGCGGCTTAAATATGGGCACTTAACTCCTGAGCAGCGCTCCTCCATTATTTTCGAGCGAACTGAAGAGATTGCATTGCAGCAACTTACAGCTAAACAGGCCGCAACCCCAGGGGCACACTACTTGACACGACATTCCGCTGAGACAACCTTGCGCGAACAATTGGTGTCCGCTGCCACGGGTCTGCGTCCAGACGGGAAAGTTATGGGTGCTCCAAATAAGCGATATGCTGTGGATTCGACAAAGTTCTTAAGTAATAAAGATATGCTTTACGGCATAAATCGTGCCGAGCGTATTCAGCAATACGCCATGAGTACTGGAAATCCCGTTGGTGACTACATCTCTTTCCGTTTTGGCGAGTTTGTCGGAGAGGGGTTTGTAAAAAATACGCCGATGTATGGGTCGGATTTGTCACGATTCTACCGACAAACCCATTATGCCAATTTTGGTATCAACCCTATATCGGGCAAGGCTATTACCGCCTTTCCTGTGATCTCACCTAATAGCCTTGGGGTTCTTTATTAAATGACAACCGCGCAGAAAAAAATAACATTAAATCCTCACTATGTATCGAGGTTAATTGGCCCGCTTGCATTGGCTTCTGAGATGGATAGCCAGTCCGCTGTGCTTGAATCAATTGATTACGCTGACACTTTGCAGCGTGAGCTTGTATTCAACTGCTTGATTCGACCAAGCTTTGACCGGCTAGGTGAGTCGACCACGCAGGAAGTTAAGAAGTCGTTGGGCTATTTGGTTGAAAATCCTGGATGCTTGCCCGAATTAATCGCGGAAAAGCTTTCATTGTGTGGTGTACACCCTGATGAACACAATTTGTTTCTCTGCGAACTCTGGAAGGCACTGTTTCCTTTGGAGGGTACTGGTGACTACAGTTCTGGAAATTGCAAAATTGTAAACAAGCCGCTTGCCGCGAATCAGTTTGCTTTTAGCCGGCCAGCAGGTGAATCACTTCAGGATGGGCTAAATAAGCTGTATGAAATGCTGCTAAGCCAGTAGTTGTTTGGACGACAAGGGATACTCTTCACTTGTAGGGACGTCGAACAATAGGGGACAGACCCTGAGTGATCCCCACAAACCTACGTCAAGGCCTGCGTCTGCTGGTGCACCTCAAGACGCAGGTGCTGCTCCATTTCCTGCAAGGTTTCCCGCTGCATGTCCTGTCCATAAGTTAGCCAATACTCCAAACCCAGCCGCCACAGCGATAGCACCCGCTTGCTCTTGAGGCTGTTACTTTGAAAGCGCCGCTCCTGTCCAGCGGCACGCGCCTTCAAGCCCATCAGGCAAAGCAGGTAATTGGTCAGAGCGGCAACCAGCAGGAGCACTTAACAATCGGGGACAGACCACGGTTTCTCTGCTGGGTTTCGCTGCGCTCTACCCAGCCTACGAAAGCTGCTGGCCGAAATATGGACAGGCTCCATTTCCGCTCATTTTCTACGCATCAATTCGCCTGGCGTTTACTTGACGCGCCGTATAGGCCCGGCGTATTTCGCCATAAGCTGATCGCTTGTGATCAGCACGAAGCCCTCGCTGGCCGCTTGCCCGATCAGCATGCGATCGAACGGATCACTGTGAATGGGTGGAAGAGCGGCGGCGGCAATGCAGTGCTGCCCGGTCATGGCCAGTTCCTGATAGCCCGCGTCGAGCAGGGCTCTTCTGAGCACGGCGGGATCGAACTGGAAATGCGCTTTGCCCATCGCGTTCTTGATGCCGACCTCCCAGATGCTGGCTGCGCTGAAGAACAACTCGTTCTCTTGGTCGTCGATCATTTCCACTGCCTCGGCTGGCAACGAGGAAGGAGCGGCGCAGGCCCAGAGCAGGATATGGGTGTCGAGCAGCAGCTTCATGCGCCGAACATTGCCTCGATCTCTCCCTGGAAAGGCGAGTCGATGTCGTCTGGCACCGTGTAAACGCCAACCAACATCCCCGTGCGAGGCCTGGGCTCCTGGTCGATGGAGACGACTCTCACCATGGGCTTGCCTGCCTTGGCAATGATGAACGAGTTGCCCTGGCTGGCTTCGAGGATCAACTGCGACAGGTGCGTCTTGGCGTCGTGGATGTTGACCGTTTTCGGGCTGCTGCCGGTGGAGCTTGCGATTTTCATGGTGGCGTACCGGGTTAGCTAACTTGGTTAGTCTATTCTCCGGCAAAGACAGAAAACAACAGCAGGGGAATGAAGGACAGACCCCGTTTTCTCTGCTGGGTTTCGCTGCGCTCTACCCAGCCTACGCCTGAGCATGGGTAGAGCACGGTTTCCACCCGGATAACCAACTGCTCCCCTACCCTGTCGATACTTCCGTCCCCGGTCTACCCTCTAGCCGTCGCAACTGGAAAAGGAACTTCCTATGCCACGCAGAGCCCGAGTCTCGCTCCCCGGTGTGCCCCTGCACCTGATTCAGCGCGGTAACAACCGCTCCGCCTGCTTCTACGCCGACGAGGACTACCAGCTCTATCTGGATCACCTGGCCGAGCAGGCAGACAAGCATGGCTGTGACGTCCATGCCTGGTGCTTGATGACCAACCATGTACACCTGCTGTTGACGCCGCATGACGTGGAAAGCGCTGGGCTCTTGATGAAGGGCCTGGGCCAGCGCTATGTGCAATACGTCAACCGCACCTATCGACGCAGCGGCACCCTGTGGGAGGGGCGCTTCCGCTCCTGCCTGGTGCAGGAGGAGGCCTATCTGCTGAGTTGCTATCGCTATATCGAGATGAACCCAGTGCGCGCCGGGATGGTTGCGCACCCTGCCGAGTATCGCTGGTCCAGCTACCGCGCCAATGCCCAGGCCGAACCGCACCGACTGCGCAAGGCGCATCCCTTGTATGAGGCGCTCGGTGATAGTGCCGAGGCCCGGGCCGCGGGCTATCGAGAGCTGTTCCGGTATGAGCTCGACCCTGGCCTGGTGGATCAGCTGCGCTCGGCTACCAACGGCAACTACGCGCTCGGCAACCAGAGGTTTAGCGAAGAGGTGGAGCAGGCGCTGGGACGGCGGGTAACGCCAGGCAAACCAGGCAGACCCAAGCAGGAGGCAAGGAGTTGCGCTGCTCAAGCAGGGCTGAGCGTCCCGACGAAGACGCATTAACACAACGTACGACTTAGCGTACGCTTACCCTCTCATTCAGGAGAACCTACCATGCAAGTGCTGACTGCAAGCGAAGCTCGCACCAATCTCTACCGACTCATGGATCAGTCCGCCGAGTCGCATCAACCGATCATGATTTCCGGCAAACGCACTAATTCAGTACTGCTTTCGGCCGAGGATTGGGAAGCCATTCAGGAGACGCTCTACCTCCTGTCCATTCCCGGCATGCGTGAGTCCATCAAGGAAGGCATGGCCGAGCCGGCAGACGCGTGCACTCAGGAACTGAACTGGTGACCTGGCAGCTCATTTATACGAAACAGGCCCAGAAAGACGCACAGAAGCTCGCTGCTGCGGGCTTGAAGGATAAAGCCAAAGCGCTGCTTGAGGTAGTACGGGAAAATCCATTCCAGAACCCGCCGTCCTACGAGAAGCTGGTTGGCGACCTGCTCGGTGCTTACTCCCGCCGCATCAGCATCCAGCACCGGCTGGTGTACCAGGTGCTGCAAGAAGAACAGGTGATCAAGGTCCTCAGGCTCTGGTCACACTACGAGTAATGCTGCGGCCCCGGTTGCTACAACCAGTTCGAAGCGCCGATGCCGCACTTCCGGCCGTAGATGGCGACGTGCGCCTGCACAAATGGATCGACCGCTCTCCCCCTCAACTCACCTGCTCATACAACCGGCGCAGCTTCTGCAACCCCTGCCCATGCAGTTGCGACACCCGCGCCTTGCTCACTCCCATCATTTCGCTGAGCTGCACGAAGCTGAGCTGCTGGTAGTAATGTCCGGTGATCACCCGGCGCTCGCCCTCGGTGAGCTGCTCGACCAGGTAGGCCAGGGTCTCCAGACCGTTCTCGCGCTCGTAGAGGCTGGCGGGGTCGTTGTCGTAGAGTTCGGCGTCGAGAATGCCGAGTTCGAGGAAATAGCCGAAGGCCAGGCCGACGGTTAGATTGACGATGGTGGCGAGATCGTCGCCCTCCTCCGCCTCGCCGGCCACGCTGAGCAGGCGCTCGCGACTGGTCTGCTGATGGTCCTTGATGTAGCAGGCCAGCCCCTTGAGCACCGCGCCCTTGATGAAGGGCTCGGCGTAGCTCTTGAAACGACTGCCCAGTGCTGGGTTAAAGCCGTCGATGGCCTGCAGCAGGCCCATCGAGGCCAGGCCGACAAAGTCGGCGTACTCGGCCAGCGGGTGCGGGTAACGCGCGTGGTAGTGGCCGGCGAGCACGCGCGACCAGGCGGCGTAGAAGTCGAACAGCTCGGCGCGCGTCTGGGCGTCGCGCCGCGCCTGCCAGCGCTGCCATAGCGCCTGCTCGGCTTCCAGGTCGCGGTCCTTGCGCGCGCACTCCATGAGCGGCCCCGGTTAGCCGACGCTGCGAATCAGAGTCTGGGAGATCAGCCCCCAGCCGTCGATCAGCAGGAACAGCATGACCTTCAGTGGCAGCGAGATGGTGATGGGCGGCACCATGATCATGCCGAGCGACATGAGGATGGCCGCGACTATCAGGTCGATGATCAGGAACGGCAGGAAGATCATGAAGCCGATCTGAAAGGCGATCTTCAGCTCGCTGAGCATGAAGGCCGGGATCAACTTGACCGGCGAGACCTGCTCGACGCTGGCCGGCAGCGGCTCCTTGGCCAGGCCGTAGATCAGGCGCAGGTCGTCCTCATGGGTCTGCCGGATCATGAACTCGCGCACCGGCTGCCAGGCGCTCTGCGCCGCAGCCTCCGGACCCAGCTGGCCGGCCAGGTAGGGCTTGGCCCCGGCGTCGTAGGAACGCTCCAGGGTCGGCGCCATGACGAACAAGGTGAGGAACACGGCCAGTACGATCAGCACTATGTTCGGCGGCGTGGATTGCAGCCCCAGGGCATGGCGGACGAAGGACAAGACCACGATGTTGCGGGTGAAGGTAGTCAACGCGATCATCATCACCGGCAGGAACGACAGGGCCGTGAGCATGGCGAAGATGCTGATGGGCGAGTCGGCGCCGAACTGCAGCTTGTCCCAGGGTGCCAGCTCGTCGGCCTGTGCGCAGAGCGGCGCCAGGCCGACGAGCAGAGCGGTTAGCAGGTGCTTCATGGTGCGGCCCCGGGCTGATTGGCCGAGCTACCCAGCGGCGTGACGGTGACCCCGCTGGCCGACTCGGTGAGCAGCAGGCGCTGGCCTTGCGCATCGAGCAGATAGGCCCGGGTACGCGGCGACAGACGCAGCTCGCGCACACAGCGCAGCTCGCTCGCCGGCGCGACCGTGGGCGCGATCAGGCCGCGCCGGGCGTACCAGCGCAGCGCCAGGTAGACGACCAGCAGCAACAACGCCAGGACCAGCATGGTCTTGATGATGAGGGCCATGGAGATGGGGTCGTCCTGGCGCAGCGGCAGCGCGCCGCTTGCCAAGGCCTGGACCTCGGTGAGCTCGGCCGTCACAGGATTTCCGTCAGCTGCAGGCCGAAGTTATCTTCCACGGCGACCAAGTTGCCGCGCGCCACGCGCTTGCCGTCGATGCACAGGGAGGCCGGCTCGTTGACCCGCTCCAGCAGCTTGACCACGTCGCCCGCCTTGAGGGCGAACAGCTGGTCGACGGTCATCTCGGCCGTGCCCAGCTCCACCACCAGTTCGACCTTGACGTGTTTGATCAGCTGCATGTCGCGGGCGATCAGGTTGGGGGACTGGCTGTTGTTCTGCTCCAGGGCCTCTTCGAGCTCCAGGGTGTCGATGGTGACGCTCACTTCATATGCTCCTTACTGCTCGTGCGCCGCCAGTTGCAGCGCGAGGTGTTCGCCTTGACGGGCGAGGTAGCCCTTGGCGATGGTTTGCTGCGCCCCTGCCGTCAGGCTCAGGGGCTCCAGGAAATGGGTATCGCCCTGCAGGATGTCGCCAGCGCGCAGACCGTTGGCCTCGCCCACCGTCAGGCTGGAGAACGGCAGGCTCACCTTGACCTTCAGGCGGGCGCCGCCGATGGCCTGGCTCCGTGGCAGCAGTGGCAGGGCCCGCGCGGCCTGCGGAAGGAAGCCGGCCAGCAGGGACGCCTCCGCCACCAGCAGCAGCGGTACGCCGCCGAGGTCGGCGCGCAACAGCAGGCGTGCGCTCATGGGCCCGCCCTGGATAGGTTGCGCATCCTGCAGGGGCGCGGTCGGCGCGCCCAGGGCCGCCAGCAGGCCCGATGCCAGCGCCTGCTGGGCGGCATCGACCAACTGGGCAGCGGTGGCGTCCTGCGGCGCCTCGCTGGCGAAGCGGGCGAAGACCAACCGGCGCCAGTCCGCCGCGAGCCACAGCTTGCCCTGGCTCGACTCGGCCAGCTTCCATTGGCCGTCGGCAACCGGCGCCATGGCCTCGCTGCCCTCCTCCGCGCACACACAGACCGGCTCCTGATCGCACTGGAAGCACCACTGCTCACGCCACTGGCGAATCGCCGCCGGCAACAGGCGCTCGGCCGCCGCCAGACGGGAGGCGCCCACAAACCCCAATGCTCTCATCGCTTAACCACCACGCGTGCCGTTGTAGAGCTGCTCGAGCAGCTCGTTGGAAACCGTCATCACCCGCGAGCTGGCCTGGTAGCCGCGCTGGATGATGAGAATGTCGCCGAACTCCTGAGACAGATCGACGTTGGACAGCTCCAGATAACCGCCCTGGATACGCCCGTAGGGGCCGTCGGCCGGGCGCCCATAGTTCGGTCGCATCGAGTCGGGGGCGCGGTAGAGGGAGTTCTCCGCCGCGATCAGGGCCGTCTCGTCGGGAAAGTCGGCCAGGGCCAACTGGCTGCCCGTGCGCTTCTCGCCATTCGAATAGGTGAACTGGACGATGCCCTTCTCGTCGAACGCCAGTGAGCTGAGACCGGCGATGGCACTGCCGTCGACCACCTTGGCGCCCAGCGTATGGCTGGGACCGCTGGCCACCTGGGACGCCAGGTTGAAACTCCCCGGCGTACCGAACTCCAGGCTGATGAGCTGCCCATTGAGGGTCACGCTCAGGCTGTTGAAGCCAGCCTTGGGGGTACCGTCGAGGCCGAAGGCTATGGTGCCGCTGCCGAGCATGGCGCCGGCCGAGTCGGTGACCTTGGCCGACCAACTGTCGGATGAGTTCGGCAGTTGCTCGAGGTCGATGGTCAGGCTGTGCGCCGAACCGGAGGCGTCGAATACCTGCACATTGCTGATCTTGTGCGAGGTGTCGGTCGGGCCGCTGCGCGCCAGGGTACCGACCATCTCCACGCGGGTGGTCGGCTTGGGCGGCAGGCTGCGCTGGTCACGGATATTGATATCGATCAGCGCCCCGCTGGGGGCGATGCCGGCCACCCGCCTCTGGGTGACGGTGTCCACCAGAAAGCCATTGCTGTCGATCTGGAACTGACCGGAGCGGGTGTAGAAGACCTCCTTGGACTCATCACGCAGAACGAAGTAGCCGGCGCCGCTGATGGCCAGGTCGGTCTGGTTGCCAGTCTGCCGGGGATCGCCCGGCTTGGTGCGAACTTCGGTGCCAGCCACGCTGGAACCCAGGCCACGACCATCCTGGCCACCGACGCTGCGATAGAAGGTATCGCTGCCACGGAAGCCCGGCGTGTTCATGTTCGACACGTTGTTGGAGACGTTGTCCAACCCCTTGGAGAAGGAAAACAAGCCGCTGAGCCCGTTGAAGAATGCCTGAAGCATGGGACCTCCTTAGAGCCTGACCAGCTTGATCTGTGCCATGCGCACATCGGTCTGCACCGAGCCATCGGCCTTCTTCACGCTGAGCACAGGGCCGCTGGCGGAGAAGCTGATCGCCGTTACCGAGCCGATGGTCGAGGCGCCGCTCTGGTTGGTCACCTCGACCTGGCGCCCGAGCAGGCCGAGCGACTGGGAAGTGGCGTTCATGATCACCAGGTTCTCGCTGTTCTCGTTGCTGACCCGGGTCTGCTCCAGGTTGGCGAACTGGGCCATCTGGGCGAGAAACTCGCGGTTGTCGATGGGCTCCAGCGGGTCCTGGAAGGTCAGCTCGGTGAGGAACAGCTTGATGAAGTCCTCCTGCCCCAGTCGGCTCTGGGTCAGTTCGGATGTCGTCGATGACAGCGCATTGCCGATGGCGTCGATTGCCATGCAGTCACTCCTGTGTCGTGGTCATTGGATGGGTTCGCGCTGCCAGACCAGCTGGCCATTGACCCAGATTCTTTGCAGTGGCTCGTCGCTGCCTTGCAGGAGGTGCTGCAGGTCCCTGGCCAGCCCCCGTTGCTCCACCTCGGAGAGGTGGAAGTCGCGAATGATCACCTCGGTTCCGTCGTCGCGCGGCAGCAAGAGCAGGCGGCGCTCGGGCCAGCGTTGAGTCAGGAAGGCGGCCAGTTGGCCCCGCTCGAGCGCCACGCTCTCCGTGGCGGAGCGCGGGCTTCCTGGCAGCGGCAGCGATGCGGCGCTCGACTGGGCAGAACCGTACGCGCGCGGGCCCTGACCCGACTGCGACGGTGCCGCCACGCCTTGGCTGGGCGTGCGCGCCTGCGCCATCGGCGAGGCCGCCGCCGACATGCCGAAGGCCTCGAACGAGCCTGGCAGATGAGAAAGATGCTGCCCGGCCAGGCTGCCCCATCCGTAGAGTTCGGCCTGCGCGGGCGAGTGCGCGCCCTCGCGCCTGGCGAGCTGCAGCAGCGTCGCCTGCCACTCGCCCTGATCCTCATGCGCCGAACGCTGCTCGGACGACGGCTGATGCTCCTGCGCGGAAGCCTCCTGTCGGGCGGCGAGCCCCAACCTCCTGCCGAAGTCCTCGGTGGGCTCCTGCCGCGTAGCCATGGGCTTGGCATCCGCGGCGGCGCCCCAGAGAGAAGCGCCCAACTTAAACTCCATGCCGGTCGCCCCCCGCCTGTTGGGCGTCGAAGATGTCGATCAGCTCCTGCTGTCCACGTAGCCGCTGCAGCGCTTCCCTGGCGCAGTCGTGGGCCTTCTGCGCGATGCGCTCGTCGACCCGCGCCGCATTGAGCGCCGACCTGGCATGCTGAAACTCGCTGCGAGCCTCCCCCACCCGGGTCTGCTGCTCGGCCAGCGCTCCCTGTAGGCTCAGCAGGCCCTGCAAGCGCTGCTCATGCAGCAACGGATCGAGCACCAGACCCTGCCCCTGCTGTTGCTGGTAGCGGCCGAGCACCTGGTCATAGCCATCCTGCCGCTCACTCAGCTCCGCCTGCGACTGCTGCAGGGTCTTGAGCTTCTGGGCATAGGCACGCTCTGACTTCTCGCTCTGCAACGCGCGCAAGCGCATGACCGCGGCCATCTGCCGGAGGCGCTTGTGCTCAGGCTGCATGGCCGGGCTCGCTCAACTGTTGGGCCAGGCCTCGGGCGGTCTGCCACGACTGCTCGACGGGCACATGCTGCTCGGGAGCCTGCCCGAGCAGTTCATCCAGCTTGGGCTTGAGCGCGATCATGCGGTCCAGAACGGGGTGCGCGCCACTCTCATAGGCGCCCAGTTCGATCAGGTCGGCGCTCTGCTGATAAACACCGAGAGCGCCGCAGATGCGCTCGACGATGCGCTTCTGCTCGGCATCGCGCAGCGCGCCCGCCAGGCGGCTGATGCTGTGCATCACGTCGATGGCCGGCCACTGACCACGCGCGGCGATGCCGCGGCTGAGCACGATATGGCCATCGAGAATGGCGCGCATATGGTCGGCGACCGGCTCGTTCATATCGTCGCCCTCGACCAGCACGGTATAGACCCCGGTGATGGAGCCCTGCCCCGTCAAGGCGCCGGCCCGCTCCATCAGTGGCGGCAGCAGGGAGAAGACCGAGGGTGGATAGCCCCGGCTGCCCATGGGCTCGCCGGTGGCCAGGCCGATCTCGCGCTGCGCCAAGGCGAAGCGGGTGATGGAATCCATGATCAGCAGCACGTGACGGCCCTGGGCGCGGAACCACTCGGCGATGGTGGTGGCGGTATAGGCCGCCTGCCGGCGCAACACGGCGGGCTGCTCCGCCGCCGCGGCGATGACCACAGCCTTCTTCAGGCCCTCCGCCCCCAGGCTGTCGCGGATGAAATCTCCGACCTCGCGGCCGCGCTCGCCGATCAGCGCGATCACTATCACGTCGGCCTCGGCGTACTTGCTCATCATGCCGAGCAGCGTGCTCTTGCCGACGCCACTGCCGGCGAAGATGCCGACGCGCTGGCCACGCCCCAGGGGAATAAACACGTCGACGGCCTTCACCCCGGTCACCAGCGCTTTCTGAATCGGCGCCCGGTGCAGCGGGTTGATGGGCGCCACGAAGCGCGGCTTGCGCTGCAGGTCGCTCGGCGGCGGCAGATCGTCCAGCGGCTCGCAGGTCGCATCCAGCACCCGCCCCAGCAGCGCATCGCCGACCGCAACGCTGGCGGCTTCGCCGCGAGCGAGCACCTGACTGGACAGGCACAGACCGTCCACCGTGCCGTAAGGCATGAGCAATGCCTGATCGCCACGCAACCCCACCACTTCCGCGGTAATCGCGGCGCCGCCACGGGCGGGCAGGATATCCACCAGCTCGCCGAGCTTCACGTCCAGCCCAGTCGCTTCGAGCACCATGCCCTGGATGGCGCTGAGACGCCCCACCCGCCGACACAGATCGGCCTGGGCGATGCGGGCCAGCGCCTCGCTCTCAAAGCGCTGCCACACGGTCACCGCTCCCCTGCTCCTGCCCCAGCAGAGCACGCCTGAGCGCCTCGAGCTGGGTCTCCAGGCCGGCATCCAGCTGCCCGGCACCGAAGTCGATGAGACAGCTGCCAACGCTGGCGTCATGGTCGATCTGCAGCGCGGCCTTCAGCGCCGAATCGTCGCTGCCTGCCAGAATGCTGTGGTAATCGGCCTCCGCGACACGAATGCGCAGCGGTTGATGCAGGCGGTACTGCTCCAGCGCATGAGAAGCCAGATCGGCCACCAGCACATGCTCGGCGATGTGCCGGCCCAGCAGACGCAGCACCACGGCCAGGGTCAGGCGCCCGATGATCGGCTCCATCGCTGCGCTCATCTGCGCGTGCTGGGCCTCCAACGCCCCGACCAGCGCCTTGAGCTGGGCACGCTGCTGCTCCAGGCTCTGCTGCTGCGCTCGCAGCTGATCCTCGAACTTGGCCTTCAGTTCGGCCTGCAGCTTCTCGCGCGCCGTGGCCAGCTCGCGCTCGGCGACCTCACGGGCCTCGGCCAGCGCACGAGCCCTTACTTCCTCCTCCAGCCCGGCGAGGTCCTGCGCGAAGATCGCGCGCAGGCTGGCCCGGTCGGGTTGTTCTTGAGGAACGGCCGTCGCCTCGGCGAACTCGGAGGATTGCGCCAGCGGCAAACGCCGGCTCCCCAGACGCTTGGACTCGGTGCGCAATACGGCGCTGCCGGCCTTGGACTCAGGTGCGCTCATGTGTGTCATTCCGGGCTTCGAGCTGGGCCTTCAAATGCTGCAGCAAGGCGGTCGGCAAGACCTCGTCGGCGAACTGCTTGTGCCACTTGAGCAGGCCGGGCTTGGCGCCATCCAGATAGGAACGCCGCGCTTCGGGAGGCGAGGCCTGCAGGGCGAGCGCCAGCCAGAAGGGCGGCGCGTCGCCTGGCAAAGCCCCCGTGGCGAGAACGGCCTGCGCCGGGTCTTGCGACGCCTCGCTCATGACCGCCTCGACAATCGCCGGATCGGCGGCCAGGCCGAGCAGGTTGATCTCCTGCAACAGCTCTTCCAGTCGCTGGCGCTCGCTGGGCGCCAGTTGCCGCAGTATCCAGTCCCTGTCCTCGTGGTGCACGCAGGCCAGGCGGATGGCGAGTTTGCGCAATGAAGTGCTCATCGGATCAGCGACCATCCTGCAGCCAACGCCGCACGTCCTGCAGCAACTGCTCGCGCTCGACGGAGGTCAAGCGGGGCTGCTGTACCTGCCTAACGCCACCGCCCCTGCGCAGCAGCAGCGGCAGCGCCACCAGCGCTGCGGCCACCAGCAACAGAGCGACCAGCATCGAGCGCGGCAGGCCGAACAACCTGGCCTCGCCCTCGCCCTCGCCCTCGCTCGCCGCCACGGCGGCCGGGCGGGCCGGTACGGGCTGCTCGGCCGCAGCGGACGAACCAGCCTGCTCCTCCGTGGCCTGAGCCCTGGATGGAATATGAGCGATCACGATGCGATCGCCTCGCTCGGCATCGAGCCCCAGTGCCGCTTCAAGCAGCACGCGAATCTCCTTCACGCCTTCCGCCGGCAGTGCGTCGGCCAACACCACGCCCACGCTGATGCGCTCGATCTTGCCCGTGGCGTGCTCGACCTCGGCCCGCTCCTTGCCCAGCACGAAATCGGTTTCGCGGGTGGTCTGCGCTCGCTTGCTGCTGGACTCTCCGGCAGACGACTCGTTGGAGCTGATCTGCTTCTCGCGCTGCACCGTGTTCTTGCCGCCCGGCAACAGCGGCAGCTCCTTGACCGACTTGACCCGGTCGAAATTCAGCTGCACGCGCACCGAGACCTTGGCCCCCGCCTTGCCCAGCGGGCCCGCCAGCAGCTGCTGGGCCTTGCCCTGCAGCTCGGTCTCCATCTGCTCGGCCATCCGCAGGTGCTCGGGTACCGCCAGCACGGCATCCCCCACGCTCAGCAGGCGGCCATTCTCGTCCAGCACGACCACATGCTCCTGCTCCATGCCCTCGACGGCGGAAGCGACCAACTGCTGAATGCCGCGCACCCGGCTGGCATCCAGTTCCTCGCCGCTGCGCAGGCGCACCACCACGGAAGCCTTGGGCTTCTCTTGCTGCTCTTGATACAGGGAGGCCTTGCGGAAGGTCAGGTGCACGCGCGCCGACTGCACCTCGGCGATGCTCATCACCGTGCGCGCCAACTCGCCTTCCAACGCGCGCTGGTAGTTGATCTTCTGGCTGAACTCGGACATGCCGTAGTCCGCCTGGTCGAAGATTTCGAAGCCGACCCCCGCCCTGGCGGGCACGCCGGCCTCGACCATGCGCATGCGCGCGTCGGCCAGGTGCTCGGTCGGCACCTCGACCAGGCCTTCGGCGGCATTGATGCGGTACGGCACCTGCCACTGGCTGAGCGTGGCCAGAATCTCCGCCTGGTCCGCCTCGCTGGCGTTCTTGTAGAGGGCGACATAACTGGGCTGGTAGATCCACCAGACGGCAGCGCCGAGCAGACCCGCGATGACCATGGCGCCGCCCCAGAACAGCCTGGAGCGCCCCGCCAGTAATTGATTAGAGTTTTGAATGTCCATGGATCAGATCTGCAACCGTGTCAGTTCCTGATAAGCGTCCACCACCCGGTTGCGGACCTCGACGGCCAGCTGCAGGGAGAGCTTCGCCTGCTCCATGGCCATGACCAGCTCATGCGGCGCGATGTTCTCGCCGACCGCGTAGGCCGACAGCAGCTCGCTCGCGCGGTTGCTGTCGCTCACCAGAGTGCTCGCGCCGGACTTCAGCAGCTCGCTGAAATCCGCCTTGGCGGCCTGTTGCGGCTCCAGCGCCAGGGCGCCTGTCGCCTCCGGGCTCAGGGAAACGGGGGAAATGGCTGTTGTCATGTCACTTACCGATGTCGAAGGCTTTGAGATTCATGGCCCGCAGGCTGTTGTAGGCGCGGATGTTGGCCTCGTAGGCGCGCGTCGCCGATACCAGGGTCCCCATTTCGGTGGCGGCCTCCACGCGCGGGTAGTGCACCATGCCATCCAGGTCGGCCAGCGGGTGGGCGGGCTCATGCACCTCGCGCACCTGCGCGCCGAGCTGTGGCTCGACGGCCGGCGGCATGCCGCCCAGGCGCGCGGCGAACGAAGTGGGCGGTGTCACCCGCAGCAGCGGCGACATCTGGCCGGGGGCGATGGCCACGTTGGCCATCGCCATGTTGTAGCTGGCCACCTCGGCGCGGCTGCGCTCGTAGGCCATGGCGTTGCGGATCACGTCGCCGATATTGTCCAGTTCCATCAGCGGCCTCCCTTGATGGCCAGCTGCATCAGCGCGAACTGGCGGGACACGCCGTCGGCCAGCGCCTGGAAGCGGCCGCTGGCCGCAGACAGTTCGGCCACCTCGCCATCCAGCGCCACGGGCGCATCGACGGGGAAAGGCTGGTGGTAGGCCTGCAGGTCACTGGCACGCAGCGCCTCCAGCGCCTGCGCGAACAGCGCGGCGTCAGCGCGCGCATTGCGCAACTGAGCCAGGGGCGTGGCGACATCCAGGCGCGTCGCCCGGCTGCCGGGCACATTGGCGGTGGCGATGTTGTGTGCGGCCATCTTGGCGCGGGCATGCTCCAGGCCCATGGCCAGGTGCACCGCGTCGATGGTGAGTCCCATATCTGCTGACATCGCTACTCCTTATTGAATGATCAGCTCGGCATGCAACGCGCCGGCCTGCTTGATCGCCTGCAGCACGGTGATCATCTCCGCCGTGCTCAGCTTGACCTGGCCGAGCGCCTGCACCAGATCCCCCACGGTCGCGCCCTGGGCCAGTTGCACGGGCTTGCGCAGATCCTCGGTGACCTCGACCTCCGTCTCCGGCACCACCACGGTGCGCACCCCCGGCCCGGAGCGGTAGTTCCAGCTCGGTTGGGAAACCTCGAACTGGGTGCTGATCACCACGTTCAGGCTGCCCTGGGAAATGTTCACCTCGCCGAGGCGCACGTTGGCACCGGCGACCACCGTGCCGGTACGCTCGTTGACCACCACGCGGGCGGCGTAGTCCGGCGCCACCGCCACGCGCTCCACGCGGGAAATCAGACGCGGCAAGGCGGTGCCCGCCGCCACCGGCACCTCGACCTTGGCGGCGTGCACCACACGCACGCCGGGTATGCCAAGCTCCGCCGCCAGCGCATCGGCGATGCGCTGGGCCGTGGTGTAGTCGGGCTCGTTCAGGACCAACACCAGGTTGCGCCCGTCGCCTTCATCGCCGGCGAACGCGGAGCGCTCCACGCTGGCGCCGCGAGGAATCCGCCCGACGGTCGGGTGGTTCTTCTGCACCGAGTTCATATTGGCCTCGAAGGCATAGCCGCCCACGGAGATGGGGCCCTGGGCCAGCGCATAGAGTTTCTGGTCGGGGCCATACAGCGGCGTCATCAGCAGGGTGCCACCGAGCAGGCTGCGCGCATCGCCCAGCGACGAAACCTCGACATCGATCTTGTCGCCGGACTCGCTGAACGAGCGCAGGTTGCCGGTGATCATCACCGCCGCGGTGTTGCGTGCGCTGAGGTCGCCGTCGGCGACGTTGACGTTGAAGTGCTTCAGGGTGTTGACCAGCGATTGGCGGGTCGCCCGGTTGCGGTCGCTGTCGCCGGTGCCGGCGAGGCCCACGACCAGGCCGTAGCCGATCACCGAGTAGTCACGCACGCCCTGGATGCGCACCAGCTCCTTGATCCGCACATCCGCGCTGGCGAACTGGCCGAGGCTGATGAGCGCAGCCGCCACGATAGTTGTCAGCAGCCTCACAGGATTCGCAGCCATTTCAGGGTCCGATAGAAGATGTTCTGTTTCTGCGCATCGGCCACCACGCCATCACCGACGATGTCGATCTCGGCCTCGGCCAGGCGATAGGAGAAGACGGTGTTCTCGTAGCTGATATCGTCCGGACGCACCAGGCCGTCGACGCGAATCTGCTGGCGCTCGTCGTTGATGGTCACCGCCTGGGCGCCGCTGACCCGCAGCAAGCCTTCCGGCAGCTTCTCGACGATGCGCACGGACACGTTGGCGCGCACCTGGCCGCGCCGGCTGGTCTGCCCGGTACCGTCGGTATTGCCCCGGATGCCCAAGCTGAACTGGTTGGTGCTGCTGTCGGTATTGGCACTGCCGCCTATGTCCGTCTGGCTATCCGCACCGGTGCCAGCGGAACTCTCCGCGGTGGTGGACTCCACCACCAGTACCGTTAGGCTCTCGCCTACCTGATAACCGCGACGATCCCCCGTCAGCGCCCTGTAGCCGTCCGGATCGATCAGGCTCTGCGCGCTGACGGCCAGCGGCATCGCCAGCCAGAGCATCAAGCCCCACTTACTGCTGCCCAACATGCACCTCTCCTTTTCCTGCCACCACTGCGGGCAGACTCGAACTCGCTCCGTCCAACAGCACCGGCACGTTGTCCCCCAGCATGCCTGGGCGCATGGCCTTGCCTTGCGTACTCACCATCAAACCCGGCCCCCGCACCACCACTCGGACCATTTCGTCGCGCTTCACCAGCGGCTCCGCTTGCAGCTGACGCGCCAGCACCGGCATGCCGGCACGCACGTCCTGCACCAGCCACAGGCCCTGCAGCTCCTCGGCGAGATCGCCTGGCTGAAGCTGCGCCCCGGCCAAGTCGACCCGCTCCCGGCGCGGATGAGCCTCGGCCAGCGGCCGCCCCGCCTTGGCACTCAGACCGTAGACCCAGGCCTCCCGATAGGCGCGCAGTTTGAACCAGACCGTACTGACCTGGCGCCGACCGCAGGCCTCGCCCGTCAGCTCCACCGCCACGCGACTGCGCAGGCCGCGACTGAGCACGCGTACCGAAGGCCGCGACAACCTGGGCAAGGTGCCGATGGGCTCCAGCTCCAACTCCAGTCCGGCGCCACCCAGCCCTTGCAACTGCGCCTCGACCTCTTGCATCAGCACTCGCGGCTCCACCTCGGCAACCTCGCAGGCGCCGGCGAACACGGGCAGAGCGACAGCGCTCCAGCCGATCAGCAGCACCACGCGCAGCAGTCGGTCGAATGTCATGTCAGCGGCGCAGGTTGTTGATGGTTTCGAGAATCTGGTCGCTCGCCTGCAGCAGGCGGGCATTCATCTGGTAGGCCCGCTGAGCCAGGACCAGACCGCTCATCTCGTCGATCAGGTTGACGTTGGACATCTCGACGAAGCCCTGCAGCAGGCTGCCCTGGCCATCGCGGCCCGGCTCGGCATAGGCCGCGTCGCCACTCGCCTCGGTCGGCCGATAGAGGCCATCGCTGAGTTTTTCCAGACGGTCGGCGCTGGCGAAGCGGGCGAGCTGGATCTGGCCGATGTTGATGACCTCGTCGGTCTCGCTGAGGGTGCCCTGCACCTGGCCGTCCTGCTTGATCACCAGCTTGCCGACATCCGGCGGCACGCGCAGATCCGCGCTCAGCACCTGGCCGTTGCCCATGGCCAGTTGGCCATCGGCGTTCAGATGGAAACGACCGGCGCGGGTATAGGCCAGCTCGCCGGTGGGCAGCGCCACCTCGAAGAAACCATCGCCCTGGATCGCCACGTCGAACTCGTTGCCGGTCGACCTCATGGTACCGGGGCTGAATATCTGCACCGGATCGGAAACCCGGATGCCGGCGCCCGCGTGCAAGCGGGAGTCGGTCGCGCCGGTCTCGTCGCGCACCGCCACCTCACGCACCATGTCGTGAAAGTTGACCTCGCTGCGCTTGTAGCCAATGGTCTGCATATTGGCGACGTTGTTGGAAATGCTGTCGATCCAGGCCTGGTTGGCGGCCAGGCCGGAGCTGGCGATGCTCAGTGCGTCGATCATTCGTTCCTTCCCCTATCAGTCCTTGCCCAATTGGTTGATTCCGCTGTCCAGCAGGCCGTCGTAGGCCGAGAGCGCACGCTGCATGCTCTCCACGTGGCGAGTCGCCTCCATCATCCGCACCATGTCGTTGCCCAGGGCGGCATTGGAGCGCTCCTGCATGCCCTGGTGCAGCACATAGTCCTTGGCCGGCAGTAACGGCGAAGCGGAGACATACAGGCCGTTGCCCATCGACTCCACGGCATGCGGCGCATGCACGCGCATCACGCTGATCCGCCCGGCCTCGCGCCCGTCCACCCGCACCACGCCGGCGGCGTCGACCTTCAGTTCGCCGCGCCCCACCTGGAGCGGGCCGTCATCGCCCAGCAAGGGGTAGCCCTGATCGCCGACCAGGTATCCGGCCTCGTCTACCCGGAAGCGTCCGTCGCGGGTCAGCATCGCGCCATTCGGGGTCTGCAGCACGAACCAGGCATCGCCCGCCAGCGCCAGGTCGGTGACCCGTCCGCTGGTCTGCAAGGCGCCACCCGAGGGATCGGTGTAGGTAGTCGCCTGCACGGCATCGAGCCCCTGGCGCATCCCTTCGACGGGCACCAGGGGGGCGAACACGTTGAAGGCACGGCTCGACTTGTAGCCAACGCTGTTGGCATTGGCGACGTTGTGCGAAACCGCGCCGAGGCCATCGATATCGCGCTGGATCACCCCAGCCAGTTGCATGATCAGGTCCGTCATGACGCCTCCAGGGCCGGGAATCCAGGCAGATCAATCATGCCGGCCGAGGTGACCCGCGCATGCTGACCGATTTCATTGACCGACAGCACGGCCATGTGCGGCACCGCTCGCCACAGGAAGGCCCGCAGCACGCGGCGCAGCGGCGCGGCACACAGCAGCACCGGCTGGCGATTGCCAACCAGCTGGCGCTCGGCCTCCTTGGCCACGGCGGCCACGAAACGGTCGAGTTCCTGGGCCGGCAACAGCGCGCCATTACCCCCCGCCTCGCGCTGGCGCGCGGCGGACAGCATGTAGCCCTCCAGCTGCGGGGCCAGGGTCAGCACATTCAGCTCGCCACTGGTGTCGAGCAGACGCTCGTAGAGGGCCGCGCCCAGGCGCTCGCGCACCCGCTCGGCCAGGTCTTCGGTGTTCTTGTTGCTGCGGCCGAGATCGACCAGCACCTCGAGAATGGTTTCCAGATTGCGGATCGGCACCTGCTCCTTCAGCAGCAGTTGCAGCACGCGCTGGATGTCCGAATAGCTGAGCACCTGCGGCACCAGCTCATCCACCAGGCTGCCCAATGCAGCGCGCTTGCGCTCCACCAGACGCTCGGTCTCGGCGCGGCTGAGAAAGTCCGGCGCGTAGCGTTTGGCCAGTTCGGAGAGGTGGGTGAGCAGCACGGTGTCCGCCTCCACCAGGGTGTAGCCGGCGGAACGCGCCTGGCCGCGCAGGGCCGGCACTATCCATTGGGCGCTCAGGCCGTAGGTCGGCTCCTTGGTCGCCCTGCCCTCCAGGCTGACGGTCGCGCCGCCCGGGTTGATCGCCAGAACCTTGTCCAGCTCCAGCTCGCCGCCGGCCACCGAGGCGCCGCGTATGCAGACCTGATAGGTACCGGTCGGTAGTCTCTTCTCCAGCTGCACATGCAACTGCGGCAGGCTGAAGCCATAGTCGCGGGCGAACTGCTTGCGCAGGTTGTCGATGCGCAGGTTGAGCGTGCTGGTGGCAGTCAGCACCTGGGCCGCCAGGTCGGCGCTCAGACGCAGCTCGAAGGCCTCGCCACCGATCTGCTCGGCCCCCTCGCCCCCCTCCTCGCCATCGGCCTCGCCCTCGGCGCCCTCGCCTGTCTTGGCCTTCTTCAACTTGCGGTAGGAGTACCAGGCGGCGCCGGCAAAGGCCACGAACAGCAGCAGCAGCGGCAGCATGGGCAAGCCCGGCAGCATCATCAGCAGCAGGGTGACCACGGCGACCACCACCAGGGTCTTGGGATAGGACGACACCTGCCGCCCCAACTCCTCGCCGAGCCGCGCATCGGTGGCCGCGCGGGTGATGATGATGCCCGCCGCCACCGCGATGATCAGCGACGGAATCTGCGTGACGATACCGTCGCCCACGGTCAGCAAGGTGTAGTGGTGCAGCGCCTCGCCCCAGCTCATGCCCTTCTGCAGCAAGCCGACGGAGAGGCCGCCGATGATATTGATGGCGATGATCACGATGCCCGCGATGGCATCGCCCTTGACGAACTTGGACGCACCGTCCATGGCGCCATAGAAGTTGGATTCGCGCTCCAGCTGGCTACGCCGGCGCTTGGCCTCGTCCTGGTCGATGATGCCCATGTTCAGGTCGGCGTCGATGCTCATCTGCTTGCCCGGCAGCGAGTCCAGGGTGAAGCGCGCGGCCACTTCCGCCACCCGCTGCGCGCCGCTGGTGACCACCACGTACTGCACCACCACCAGAATCAGGAACACCACGAAGCCGATGACGTAGTTGCCGCCCACCACGTGGGTACCGACCGCGCCGATCACCTTGCCGGCATCGCCGTCGGTGAGGATCAGGCGGGTGGCGGCGATGTTCAGCGCCAGGCGCAACAGCGTGGTCATCAGCAGCAGCGACGGGAAGGTGGAGAAGCTCAGCGGCTTGTCCGTGTCGAAGGTCACCAGCAATACCAGCAGCGCCACCGCAAAGTTGGTCAGCAGCAGCAGGTCCAGCAGGCCGGTGGGAATGGGCGTGAACAACACCAGCAGCACGCCGATCACCGCCACCGCCAGCAACAGGTCGTTGCCTTCGCTCAGGATGCGCTTCCACATCGACTTCATCCCGCCACCACCTTGTTACCGGGAATGGAAATGATCCAGCGGTACACGCTGGCGACGTCGTTCTGCATGGCATCGGGAATCGCCGAGTCGAGGCGCCCCACTGCATACAACGCGCGCGCCAGCGGCGGGCGGCGCAGGATGGGCACCGCATGGCGGCGCGCCACCTGGCAGATGCGCTTGGCCAACAGCCCGCGCCCCTTGGCCAGCACCACGGGCGCGCGCATCAGGCTGGGCCGGTATTGCAGCGCCACGGCGTAATGGGTGGGGTTGACGATGATCACGTCGGCATCCTTGACCTTGCCCAGCGCGGCGGCCTTGCTCAGCAGCTCCTGCTGCACGCTCTTGCGCTTGGCCCGCACCTCAGGGTCGCCCTCGCGGCGCTTGTACTCGTCCTTCAGCTCGCGGCGGCTCATGCGCATCTGCCGCGCGTACTCCTTGCGCGAGTACCACATGTCGAACAGCGCCGCGGCCGCCATCACCAGCAGCACCGCGAAGCCCACCTTCATCAGCAGCTGCTCGGCCGCCTGCGGCAGCTCCAGCGGAGCCGCGGTGGCCAGGCCGAGCAGCTCGGCAACCAGCCCCTGGGCCACGTAATACAGCACCAGGCCGAACAGCAGGCCCTTGACCAGCACCTTCAGCAGGTCCACCAGCATGCGCCGGGAGAACATCCGCTTCAGACCGGCCACCGGGTTGAGCCGCTTGAAGTCCGGCTTGAGCGGGGCACCGGAGAACACCGGACCGTTGAAGATCAGGTTGGTCAGCACCGCCACCAGCACCAGGGCGCCTATCAAGGGCAGCAGCGCGTAGACGATCTCGCGCAGGCTGTAGCCGCCCTGCGCGGCCAGGTATCCCCAGTCCGTGCCCATGCGCCCGGCATTGCCCAGCCACCAGTGCGAGTGCGCGGCCAGCACCCCGGCCAACTGGTAGACGGTGGCGGAAAGCACCATCAGGAAGGCCAGCACCATCATGAACGACAGCAGCTCCTGGCTGCGTGCCACCTGGCCTTTCTTGCGCGCCTCCTCCAGCTTGTAGGGCGTCGCCTCTTCGCTCTTGTCCTGCTGATCCTGGCTGCTCATGGCGCCCCCGGAATAACGGCGCCTGGGCGCAGGGCCTGCTCGAACAGCAGCGGAATGCGCTGCACGATCAGCGGTAGCGACAGCAGCAGAACCAGCGCGCCCAGAGCGAGCTTCACCGGCAACGCCAGAAAGTAGATATTGGCCTGCGGCATGGAGCGGGCCATGAAGGCGAAGGCGACATCCACCAGCCAAAGCGCCAGCACCACCGGCGCCACCATCATCAGCGCCAGCAGGAACTGCTGCGTCAGCATCTGCGCCAGCGGGAGGGACAGCACGGCCAGAGACACGCTGCCCGGCGGCACCAATGTCAGCAGCCCGCTGAAGGCGCGCAGCAGTTCATGGTGCTGGTTGAGGGCGACGAACAGCATGGCGAAGGCCAGCACCAGAAACTCGGCGATCATGCCGGTAACATTCGAAGTACCCGGGTCGAACACGCCAGCGGCGTTGAGGCCGATCTGCATGTCGACCAGCTTGCCGAGAAAGTCCAGCGCGGCATGGGCCGCATGCAAGCCGAAGGCCAGCACCGCGCCCAGCAGCAGCTCGCCGGCAATCAGCCCTGGCGATAGCACCACCTCTCGGGCGGGTACAGCGCTGGCCATCACCGCCGCCAGCGTCAGCGCCAGCAGCATGCGCACCGTCAGCGGAACACGGGCGAAGAATGCCACCGGCGCGGCGACGAGCAAGGGCGTCAGCCGCACACTGATCAGCAGCGTATCGATAGCGAAAGCCGTAAGCACAGCGCCGGTCCCGGAACGAAGTTAAAGCGTGGCGCTTTGGGTAATGGTGGCGAGCGCGAACTGCCGTAGCGTCGCGATCATCCAGCCACCGAACACCAGCAGCATGACCACCGTCACCATGAGCTTCGGCACGAAGGTGAGGGTCATTTCCTGAACCTGGGTGGCAACCTGGATGATGCTGATCAGCAGGCCGACGATAAGAATCGCCAATAACAGCGGGGCAGCCACCATGGCCGCCGTGAGAAGCGCATCCTTGAGCGCGTACAACACGAAATCCTGTGTCATTCCTTGTCCCCGACTACTGCGACCAAACCCGGTCGCCAAGGTGTTGCGAACATCGCCGGCTGTGTGAGCTTCTACGGGCCCATGCGCCAATCGATGGCATTTCTATGTCATTTTGTAAAACGCGCGCATGCTATAGAGGTCGGGTACGAACGTGCAATAGAGGCCTACCTATTCACGAGCGGTCGCCGACCGGCGGCAGTGGCGGATTGGCATCAGCCCCCAGACCAAAGCCTCCACCTGAAGAGGCCAGAACCGGAAGGCGTAACCCGCCGAGCAGAAAGCGGGGATGGAAAACGGGGCTGCCCCTCTCTGCCCATGCCCAGGCGTAGGCTGGGTAGAGCGCAGCGAAACCCAGCAGAGAAACCGTGGTCTGTCCCTCATTGTTTCGTGTTTCGTGTTTCGGGCTATCAGGAACTGGCCATGATCGGGCAGCACTGCATTGCCGCCGCCGCTCTTCCGCCCATTCACAGTGATCCGTTCGATCGCATGCTGATCGGGCAAGCGGCCAGCGAGGGTTTCGTGCTGATCACAAGCGATCAGTTTATGGCGAAATACTCCGGGCCTATACGGCACGTCAAGTAAACGCCAGGCGAATTGATGCGCAGAAAATGAGCGGAAATGGAGCCTGTCCTTATTTCGGCCAGCAGCTTTCGTAGGCTGGGTAGAGCGCAGCGAAACCCAGCAGAGAAAACGGGGTCCAGAGAAACCGGGGTCTGTCCCTCATTGTTCCAATCCTCTGCCTGAAGAGGCCAGAACCGGAAGGCGTAACCCGCCAAGCAGAAAGCGGGGATGGAAAACGGGGCTGCCCCTCTCTGCCCATGCCCAGGCGTAGGCTGGGTAGAGCGCAGCGAAACCCA
This sequence comes from Pseudomonas sp. CAU 1711, assembly GCF_039888625.1. Taxonomy (NCBI): domain Bacteria; kingdom Pseudomonadati; phylum Pseudomonadota; class Gammaproteobacteria; order Pseudomonadales; family Pseudomonadaceae; genus Pseudomonas; species Pseudomonas sp. CAU 1711. Next base: position 1,364 of record NZ_JBDQQT010000025.1, on the reverse strand, counting down.
GCAGAGAAACCGTGGTCTGTCCCCGATTGTTACCATTGCTTGTTACCATTGCTCAGCCGGGCGGTTTTATTTAAGACATCAGACGCATAGCTACAAGAAGAGATTCCTTGCGGAAGTCCCATCGAGCTGGGCACTGCCCAGAGCCCTCAATTTCATAACTGTCGTCTGCAATAGATGAATCGCTATTTCGCTCTGCGAATGAATTGTCCACTACCTGAATTGCCCTCTGCAACCCATCTCCCGACATAGCTGCGCTCATTAAAGCAACGTAGCTAGCCCAATACTTCTCTTGGCCTTTAAGCTCACCCAAGGTAACAGCTAGCTTCTTTCCTGATACCAGTGCCTGAAAGCACTTGGCGTAGTCAGCCCAGAACGGAGTGCTAATCTTTACTATCTCAGCTAGACTCCCAACTGACGCAAAAAACCTTCCTGTCTCGGGAGCATTCAGCAACCAGCTCAGGTGTGCAAAAACCAGATGGCTATAAGCCCCTCCAAGCGCCGAAGCTGGCAGTTTTCCTCTTTCAACATCCGACACAACCAGTCGAACGCTATTGGAATATTTAGCAAGTAGTTTGTCGACTTCGTTCTGCCTTAACCAAGCGCAAGCCTCTTCCTTTTGTCCCACCTCGCAGACTGCGACAGACAGATAGTTCATCAGAGCTGAGGACAAACAGCGAACTACCCATGCAGGCTGATTCTTAGCTTCCCAATTCTTTGCAATCTCAATACTGGAAACCGCAGACTGAATTTTTTTGCTCATAACATCAATTTACCTAATGCGAATGGCAGCGCCTGGAGTTGTTCTGAAGTTTACGTCGGTATTGAAGATCAACGGATCGAACTGATACAGCTTTCCTTTCGGGAATGTTCCATTCACAACAGGCCCCGAGAAACCACCGAAAAGATCGACGTTACCGGACTGAAGCTGCTGCTGGAGATCCAGTCGTCCACCACGTTGCAGGCGAGTATTGAAGAACTCAAAGCTGCCTTGACGGATACCTGTAGAGTCTCTCGCCAACGATCCCAAACCAGTCGATGCCTTGGCCTCACCAAGAGCGAAACGACCAACGTTCTGATCAACGCCGTTGAACCAAAGATCAATACCTTGGTTGCCTCTGTACTTGATTGAGCCACCTAGTTCGTAGCCCTGTGCTTCAACCTCACGAATAGTAAACTTGATACCTCTGCGCTCATCGAGTGAAAGCAGACGGCCATTGGCATCAGTGAGGGCTTCGCGAATGGTAGAGCGTCGCGCAGCGGCAGCCGCCGCTGCTTCACTGTTTGTAACCTCCCCAGCCACTGCCGCTGGCCTAGTCATGCCCCTCGCAAGTCTAACCGCAGGCCCGGCAAGCGACAACGCAATC
>NZ_JBDQQT010000024.1:0-25742 GCF_039888625.1 Pseudomonas sp. CAU 1711 | reverse complement strand
GGCGAATGCAGGAGAGGTGCGTCTGTAATACGGAAAATGGCTGCCGCGAGGTGCTTGCGGCGGCCAGAAACACCGAAATGAGCGAGCCATCTGGTCGATTTTGACCCACTGGCCGCTTTCAAAATTGGCGAAGGCCGAAGTCAGCCAGAAAAACCGGTCTAGTTCAGACCTTCCCTAAGGCTCTACTGGATGCCGGAAAGCTCAAACAGCGTGAGCCGCTCCTGCCGCGCGATGCGTGCGTGGCGATCGCCTCATACACCATTCCGCTGTCGATTTACGAGTTTGCTGGTGACGGTGAAGTCGATGAAGTATTCCGCAGGATCAACTCAGGTGGTCGGAAGCTCTCGCGCCAAGAACTCCGGATCGCTGGCAGTACTGGCCACTTCGCACAGGCAGTGCGCTATATCGCCTCCAAGGTACGAGGTGACGTCTCTTCGTCCGACGAGCTACCGCTGAATGAGATGAAGAAAATTTCGATAACGAACAGGGAACTCGACTACGGCATCGATGTAGACGAGATGTTCTGGATCAAGCAAGGCGTACTGACGAAGGAGCAGGTTCGCGAATCCCGCGACGAGGAGGTTGTGGCTGATGTACTCGCCTTTATGACCCTCGACTCCAAGCCACCATCTCGCAGTGAAGCGCTGGACGACTTCTTCGGCTACAGCGAGGGTGAAGGCTCTCAGGTGCGATATGAGCAGATTGAGATTGCCACGCAAAAACACTCTGTCGAAGTGGTCGCATCGGACTTCCAGCGTGTATTGGATCAACTTAAGCTCACACTAAGCCGTAGTGACAAAACGTTAGGCCAGCTCCTCTTTGGCTCGCAACCTCCGCGTGCGCCGCGTTACTTTCAGGTCGTTTTTCTGGCGCTACATAAACTTATCGTGGTACAGAACCAAGAGGTCGTAGACCAAGACCAACTGGTTAAACTAATGGACGGTAGTGGAAAACAGATTACCGTGCCTGAGGGTGGTCGCTGGGGCGCCGATGATCGCGAGAGGTCAGTAAACGCTACGGCAGGCATCTATAGCGCCGCGTTCGGCCCTTCGCAAGGTTACGATCCTGCTCGGGTACGCTGGATAACGCAGATGGAGAACATCCTGACGCAGTCGTACACCGAGCAAGCCTCATATGACTTTAAGCAGGGTTTTCTACGTCTCGACGGCAAGAATAGCTTTGATGAGGACAGCTTCGACAAGATCTTGAAGACCCTCGCCGGCATCGCAAATATCCGAAAAGGCGTCCGTGGCTATGTGCTGGTTGGCGTTGCTGACACGGAAGCTGACGCTCAGCGGGTGAATAAGCTCTATGGCGTCGATCCTACGCCGTTCGATCGTTTCTTTATCACTGGTGTTGAGCATGAGGCTACGGCACTTAATAAATCTCTCGACGATCTATTTATGGAACTGACGACCAGAATTAAGTCATCTAATCTGTCAGAACCCCTCCGCGACTATGTAGCGCGCAATGTGAAGTCGGTTAGGTACTACAATAAAACCATATTCGTATTTGAGACGAGCGCCCAGAGCGATCCATCTAACTTTGGCGGAGTATTTTTCATTCGCCACGGGAATCAACTCTCTGAAGTCCCGACCTCACAGTACGGAGAGTTGTTCAAACGGTTCCTCGCAGGAATGTAGCTACTGACCAGAACCGCTACGTATGCAAACGGGGAAAACTCACTCCAAGCCACTGAGCTGAACGAATCACCCCCTTTCGCCCTTACGGCGAGTCACTTTCTCTTGTCTGGCCAAGAGAAAGTAACCAAAGAGAAGGCCACCCCGACATCCGGCCCCGCCTGCGGCGGGGTTCCCTCCTTCCGGTGCTGCTCCGGGGGCCGTCACGATGGAACGTCCCTGTCCCATCGTTCCTCGCTCGGCGTCCTGCCTCGCGTCCCCCTGCGCAACACCTCCACTCGGCCTCCTGACGGGGACTCGGGCTCCGAGTTGCCTGGTGGTTTTTCTTTGCGCTGCGCGCATTGATCGCCGCCACGCTTCGCGTGCCAATTCGTCGAACTGTCAGGCAGCACCAAACGCCCCTTCAGGAGGGTGAGCGGAATCGTTGCGTAGAGGGGTGAGCCGCATGGATGCGGCGAAAGGCGTAAAGGGGCATGGACGCCCCTTGTACGCCGACCCTCGGAGCAGCGATGGAGCGAACGAACCCGGAGCGAAGCGAAGGGCCGGATGCTGGGGCAAGCGCTTTTGGTTACTTTTGTCGCGACTGACAAAAGTGACCCGCCCAGCAGGGCGGAACCGATGCCGCTGCCGACACGAAAATCAGCAGTGGCACGAAAGTTTCAGCAGGCAGCGCGGAGTATCAGGGCAGCCCCCTCACCCCTGCCCCTCTCCCAGAGGGAGAGGGGGTTAAAGCACCGCGTCGGGCTGGGCTTCGGGTGCGGCAGCCTTGAAGGCATCGAGGGCCAGGCAGCGTTCCTCCATCGCCAGCAGGCGCGGAAAAGCCTCCAGAGAACAGGCGAAGCGCCGCGCGTTATACAGCTGCGGAATCACGCAGGCCTCCAGATAGCCGGGGCGCTGGCCCAGCGACAGATCGCCCTTGAGCGGTGCCAGCCCCTGCTCCACCGCCGCCAAGCCCTTCTCCACCCAGTGCCGGTACCAGGCATTCTTCGCCTCGTCCGAGGCGCCCAGCTCGGCGCTCAGATACTGCAGCACGCGCAGGTTGTTCAGCGGGTGGATATCGCAGGCGATATGCAGGGCCAGGGCGCGCACTTGGGCGCGCTGGGCCGGTTCGGCCGGCAGCAGCGCCGGCACCGGGAACACCTCGTCGAGGTATTCGAGGATGGCCAGCGACTGGGCGATGCGCACCCCATCATTGGCCTCATCGACCAGCAGCGGCACCAGTTCCTGCGGGTTGAGCGCCTGGTATTCGGCGGCGTGCTGCTGGCCGCCGTCCTTGACCAGATGCACTGGCACCTGGCGGTAGGCCAGGCCCTTGAGGCCGAGGGCGATGCGCACGCGGTAGGCGGCGCTGGAGCGCCAGTAGGAATAGAGGGTCAGCATAAGGCCACCTGCATTGCTGCTTGAACGTAGGCTGGGTAGAAGCGCCTGGTGCGCTGAAACCCAGCTGGGTTGGCGCTGGGTTTCGCTGCACTCTACCCAGCCTACGCCTGGTATTTCTCCACGGTTTGGTCGATGGCGCCGAAGATGCTCTGGCCGCTGACGTCGAACATCTCGATGCGTACCCGGTCGCCGAACTTGAGGAACGGCGTCTTGGCCTCGCCCTGTTCGATGATCTCCAGCATGCGCTTCTCGGCCAGACAGGAGGAACCGGCGCTGCGGTCATAGTTGGACACGGTGCCCGAGCCGATGATGGTGCCGGCGCCCAGCGGGCGGGTCTTGGCGGCGTGGGCGACCAGGGTCGGGAAGTTGAAGGTCATATCCACGCCGGCATCCGGCTGGCCGAACAGCGCGCCGTTGATATGCGAGACCAGCGGGCGATGCACCTTGCCGTCCTTCCAGGCGTCGCCCAGCTCGTCCGGGGTCACCGCCACCGGCGAGAAGCTGGACGACGGCTTGCTCTGGTAGAAGCCGAAGCCCTTGGCCAGTTCGCCGGGGATCAGGTTGCGCAGCGACACGTCGTTGACCAGCAGCAGCAGGCGGATATGGTCGCCCGCCTCGGCCGATGTGGCGCCCATCGGCACGTCGTCGGTGATCACTGCCAGTTCGGCCTCGGGGAAAAGGGGACTGATTTATTTCCCAAGCCACTGAACTGAATGAATAGCCCCTTTCGCCCTTACGGCGAGTCACTTTCTCTTGCCTGGCCAAGAGAAAGTAACCAAAGAGAAGGCCACCCCGACATCCGGGTCTGGCGGCTGTGCCGCCAGACTTCCCTCCCTCCGGTGCTGCTCCGGGGGCCGTCACGAAGGGGCGTCCCTGCCCCTTCGTTCCTCGCTCGGCGTCCTGCCTCGCGTCCCCCTGCGCAACACCTCCACTCGGCCTCCTGACGGGGACTCGGGCTCCGAGGTGCTTGGTGGTTTTTTCTTGGCGCTGCGCGCATTGATCGTTCCCACGCTCTGCGTGGGAATGCAGTCTTTGGCGCTCTGCGCCGATTGCTTGTTTTGTGCTGCAGGCGGCTCTGTGACGCGGAGCGTCACGGGATGGGTTCCCACGCGGAGCGTGGGAACCATCTGCTACTGAGGACATTCAGGCAGCGCCAAACGCCCCTTCAGGAGGGTGAGCGGAATCGTCGTAGAAGGGGTTGAGCGGCATGGATGCCGCGAGAGACGCGATGGGCCATGGATGGCCCTTCGCGGCGTGCCTCTGTAACGGCGATGGAGCGAACGAACCCGAAGCGAAGCGTAGGGCCGGATGGCGGGGCAATCCCTTTTGGTTCCTTTTGGGGCGACTGCCAAAAGGAACCCGCCCAGCAGGGCGGAACCACTGCCGAAGCCAACACGAAAACCAGCAGCGGCACGAAAGCGCGCAGAAGCAAAAGCGCCTTCCCCCTAACCCTCTCCCATAAACGGGAGAGGAAACTAGAGCACCGCGTCGGGCTGCGCCTCGGGGGCTGCGGCCTCGAAGGCATCCAGCGCCAAACAGCGTTCCTCCATCGCCAACAACAGCGGATAGCTCGACAACTCACAGTTGAAGCGCCGCGCGTTATACAACTGCGGAATCACGCAGGCCTCCTGATAACCAGGCCACAACCACTGGGACAGATCGCCCCTGAACGGTACCCCCTAGCTCAGCTCGCCACCCATCTACTCTGAACCTTGCACCTCACATCCCACGACCTAGGTTTTTTGGAAACCGCTACCTCACCCGGAGGATGCCCCATGCCGCAGGCGCTGCTGCTCGATATCAATGGCGTGCTCTACGAAGACGATCTGCCACTGCCCGGCGCCGTGGAGGCGCTGAAGAGCCTGCGCGTCCGGGGCATCCCCTTCCGCCTGGTGACCAATGCGTCGCGCAGGTCCCGCGCCGCCACGCACGCCAAGCTCGCCTCGATCGGCTTCGATGTGCAGCTGGAGCAGGTGTTCAGCGCGCCGCAGGCGGTGCTGCGGCACCTGCGCAAGCACCAGCTCAGGCCCTACTGCCTGATCCACACGGCGCTGGAGGAGGAGTTCGGCATGCCGCTGGACGATCCGTCGCCCAATGCCGTGGTCATCGGCGATGCCGAGGCGCGCTTCGACTACGCCCACCTGAACCGGGCCTTCCAGCTGCTAATCCAGGGCATGCCGCTGATTTGCATGGGCGCGAACCGCTACTTCAGCGCCGGGGGCGAGCTGCATCTGGACGCCGGCCCCTTCGTCCGCGCCCTGGAGTATGCGGCCGACACCGAGGCCCTGGTGTTGGGCAAGCCGGCGCCGAGCTTCTTCCGCGCCGCCCTGGAGGACCTGGGCGTCGCGCCGGAGCAGGCGCTGATGATAGGTGACGACGTGGAGGCCGATATTCTCGGCGCGCAGGAGGTCGGCCTGCAGGCCTGCCTGGTGCGCACCGGCAAATACCGCCCGGGCGATGAACAGCGGGCGCCCGGGGCTGGGCTCGCCGCCGATCTGGCCGAGGCCGTGGCTCGCTACTGCTGAATTGCGCCGCGCAGCTATTCGGGCTGCGGACCGATCGGGAAGAACTCGCCGCCGCTCCACACGCCGAGCCAGGTTTGCCCGGCCACTTCGCGCGGCACCGCCAGTTCGACCAGCTGGTAGAACACGTTGCGATGCACCAGCGCCTCCAGATTGCGCCGCACGTGCAGGTAGGGCGCGGGCTCCTGGGTCTGCGGGTCGAGCTCCACCCGCAGCGGGTGCTCGGCACCGGCCTCGACTTCCTCATCGACATTGGTGGTGAAGCGCAGCACCTGCCCTTCCCCTTCACCTTCCACCTGCAGGGTCACGGCGACGAACGGCGCGTCGTCGACGGTGATGCCGACCTTCTCCACCGGGGTGATGAGGAAGTACTTGTCGTCGTCGCGGCGGATGATGGTGGAGAACAGCTTGACCATCGGCTTGCGCCCGATCGGCGTGCCCAGGTAGTACCAGGTGCCGTCGCGGGCGATGCGCATGTCGATGTCGCCGCAGAAGTCCGGGTTCCACAGGTGCACCGGCGGCAGGCCCTTGCCCTCGCCCTTGGGAATCTGCGCCAGCAGGTCGCCGGCCTTGCCCGGGTCGGTCATGCGTTTTCTCCTTGCGTACAGCCGCCAGTATGGCCTCAGCGCGCGCTGACGCCCAGCAGGGTGCGCGCGTACTGCGCGAACGGCGCGCGCAGCTGGTCGGCGGGCTGGTTGTCGTAGAACGTCAGGATTCCGCCGCGATTACGGATGCGCGCGGTATCCACCAGATAGCGGGTGCCGGTCTCGATCAGCATCAGCTGGATCACCCCGGTGTCGATGCCGAGACGGTCCACGGCCTCTTGATCCTCCCACTCCTCGAGGGTGCCGATGCGGTCATCGGCGGCGGCGAAGCGGGTGTACAGCAGGTAGTGGGCGCCAGCCTCGCGCGCCGCGATCATCGCCTGATCCAGGCCCAGCGGCGTGGGCGAGCGGCGTACCAGGGGGAAGTATTCGACGAAGGCCTTGAAGGCCTCGTCGGCCACCACGTTGGGGCGTGGCTTGGCGCCGCCGGGCGGGTCGTAGTGGCCCTGGGCGATGAACACGAAGGAGTCGGCCTGCAGGCGCCAGGAGGCGGAGCGGCGGGTGTCACTGTGGTCCAGCACGCCGACGTCGCGCAGGTGGTATTCGGCGCCGGCGGCCAGGTCGCTGGTCTTCATGCAGCCACCGAGCGCACACAGCGCCAGCAGCAGAATCAGGCTACGCATTGCAGTTCCTCCCTGCCGGCGACGGAAAACCGGCGGATAGAAGAACTTAGCAGCTTCCGCGCCAACCCTTGAGATCACAGGCCGCGCTGCCATTCCTGGCGTAGCCTGGCCTGCTCGGGGCGCTCGATGGCCTGGCGCACCTGGGCCAGCAGGCGCGCCTTGTCGGCGCCCAGGTTGCCCTTGAGCACCAGGTAGTTGGAGGCGTGGTCGCTGCGGAACACGGTGTCGTTCAGCTCCAGGCCCTGCAGCAGGCGCTCGACTTCGCGGAACAGTTGCTGCTGGTCGAGCGGCTGGAAATCGGCGAAGCCCTCGCGAAAGCGCGCCTCGCCCAGGGGGAAGCTGACCACCAGGGTAGACAGGTATTCGGGCTGGGCGGCGTTCATCAGGCGCGCCGAGTTGTCGGCGTGCTGCGCGCTCAGGGCGCTGCCGCCGAGGCCGTTGAGGATCATCACCGAGCGAGTGATGCCGGCCTGGCCGAGCTTGTCCAGGGCGCTGAGGCTGGAGTCGAAGGTCTCGCCCTTGTTGACCCGTGCCAGCACCTCGTCGTCGCCGGACTCGCAGCCGACATAGGCCATCTTCAGGCCGGCGTCGGCCAGTTCCTTGAGTTCCGCCACCGACTTCTTGCGCAGGTTGCGCGGCAGGCAGTAGCTGGAGACGCGCTCGACCTCGGGCATGTGCTGGCGAATCGCATGCAGGATGTTCAGCAGGCGCCGGGTCGGCAGCACCAGGGCATCGCCGTCGGCGAGGAACACCCGCTGCACGATCAACCGTTCGCCGGCGCGGCGGATGTCCTCCAGCACCTCGGCCTCGTCGCGGGCGCGGAATTTCTTCTGCGGCTGGGTGTACATCTCAATGGTAGTTATCCTGCCATCATACAAAAAAGAAGCACATGAAAAGCAAGTCATTGATTTTTATGACCTTACTATTGGACTACTTTTGAGCATCAATGTTTTGTGCACTCCTAAAAGCACTATCAGAGCCTTGAGCAAACCACACTCCGCTTGTACAAAAAATGAACGATGCATTGAGAGCTCTGAGCTTACTCAAACGATGGAAGAATCATCGCGCGCAACAAGACCGAAACGGCTCAAGTCCTCATCGCTGGCACTGAACATCGAGTTCACCATTCGCTCGCGCTTCAAGCCTGCCAGGGTCCTGAAAAAGCAAAGTTCGCACAGATGGACTTCATAACACTCGCCACCATGAGCCGAGCCAAGTCCCCAACCGGCGCGAAGGGTTCCGAATTGCACCCCACACCCTTCAACACGCATGCTGTTGCCACAAACATCGCAAAACATATCAGTGACAGATTCGGCCTGTTCCATAACTGAACCCCTCATTGAAAGCTTCCCACCGAGGTCGAAAGCCCATGCGATGCCCTGACCTCAAGCCCGTGACAAACGCCGACGGGTACGTTGTGCGCATGCTCGAACGTAAAAAGTGCGGAAAGTTATTTACTGACTTTCCGCGATATTATTTGGCGGTGGACCGGTGGTTTATTGGGTTCAAATTCTTATAGGGGTTTGAACCTGCCGTTCGAGCCCACTGGGGATCAACCAAATCGCCATAGGTGGTTTTTACCGTGATACCTCAGAACCGTAGGGTAGCAGTGGTAGCCCAAGCTCCTTGAGGAATTCATTGTGTTTATCGGTGGCCGTCTTGATCTTCTGATCTAGTGCCACAAGCTCGGTATGCACGGCCGTCAGGTCTATTTCTTCATCGGCCACCGCCGTGCTGACGTAGCGCGAGATATTTAGGTTGAAATCGTTCTTCTCGATCTCCTGCATGTTTACCCGGCGCGCATAGCGCGGCACTTCCGAGGGACGTTGCTTGTAGGTCTCGACAATCTTGTCGATATGTCGGTCTGCTAGCTGATTCTGCCGCCTACCCTTCTCGAAGTGTTCGGCCGCGTTGATAAACAGCACATCGTCCGATCTTTTGCACTTCTTCAGCACGAGAATACAAACCGGGATGCCAGTTGAATAAAACAGATTGGCCGGCAGCCCGATCACGGTATCGACGTGTCCATCCTGCAGCAGTTTGCGGCGAATGCGCTCTTCCGCCCCCCCCCGGAACAGCACGCCGTGCGGCAGGATGATGGCCATCACGCCATCGTCTTTGAGGTAGTGCAGCCCGTGCAGCAGGAAGGCGAAGTCCGCCGCGCTCTTGGGGGCCACGCCATGGTTCTTGAAGCGCATATCCTCGCTTATGGCATCGCTCGGGTCCCAGCGATAGCTGAACGGCGGATTGGCTACTACCGCGTCAAACTGCGGTTTCTTCGCCGGATTGGTCTCGCGCAGAAAATCCCAAGCATTGGTCAGCGTATCGCCGTGGTAGATATCGAACTCGGTGTCCTTCACCCCGTGCAGCAGCATGTTCATGCGTGCCAGGTTGTAGGTAGTGATGTTGTATTCCTGCCCGTAGATCTTGCCGATGCTACCACCCGCGTCCCTCATACGGTGCCGGATGTTCAGCAGCAGCGAGCCCGAGCCACAGGCGAAGTCGAACACGCTCTCCAGCTTCTTGCGGGGGCCGGTCTCGGGCGCCTGGCCGTCGAGCGTGACGATGGCCGAGAGAATGTTCGAGACTTGCTGAGGGGTGTAGAACTCGCCCGCCTTCTTGCCCGAGCCTGCCGCGAATTGGCCAATCAGGTACTCGTAGGCATCGCCCAGCGTGTCGGAGTCGGTAGAGAACAGCGACATGCCGCGCGCTAGCTCCGAGAGGATCGAACACAGCTTGGCATTGCGATCCTCGTACTTGCGACCGAGCTTGTCGGACGTGAGGTTGATCTCCGAAAACAAGCCTTGGAAGTTGCTCTGGAAGGACTCGTTCTCGATGTACTTGAAACCCCATTGCAGGGTATCGAGCAGCTTGTCGCTCTGGGTCTTGGCCAGTTGAACGATGTTGCCCCACAGGTAATCGGGCTTGATCACATAGTGCACCTTGCGGCGCATCTGCCTCTCGAACGCGTCCACGTCGCTGGCGTTCTCTTCGTACCAGATTTGCAGCGGTGTCGTGGCTTCGGTCTGTTCCATCACGTCTGGCGCCACGTCCGGATAATCCGGCCCCAGCTCCCGCTTGGCGGCCTGTTCGTAGTTGTCCGAGAGGTAGCGCAGGAAGAGGAAGGACAGCATGTAATCGCGGAAATCGTCGGCGTTCATCGATCCGCGCAATTGGTCGGCAATCGCCCAGAGGGTTTTGCCTAGCTGTTTCTGGTCTTGTTCGGTCATAGTTTGTGTCGTTTCTGAAGTGTGTTTTCCAGCGCCTTGAGTTCGGCTTCGTCCTGCGCGTTGGCCTGACGTGCCTGCTCCTGTTTGCGGCGCTGGTCATAATCGAGATAAAGCGCAGTGGCGGCACGTTCCATTTGCGTGTGACTCACCTTGCCGGCATGGGTGAGCAGCGGAAAACGCCAGACCGTCGGATCCTTGGCTCGCAGCCTGATCCGACTGCGCGCGTCTTCGGTGGTATAGAGGATCAGTTCGCTCATGCGTCAGGCCGCATCCGCATGTAAAACGAAGTTGTACTTTTCAATGAGCCTTTTCATTACTTCATCGAAAATATCCAAGTTATCTTGAACAACGATGTCTGACTCGTAGTAGTAGACCTTCTTGTGCGATAGGGCATTGACGATATCCGCCACCCGATTGGGGTCAGTGATACCGATTTGATTCAGCACATAACTAAACTGCCCGACGCCGAGAAACGACGCCACATTCTCCAAAACCTGTCGGAGCATTGCGAAGTGGTATGCCCGGATCTCATTGGCTTTGTGGGCGGTGGTCAGCACCTGGAGCACTCGCAGGTGGTACAGGAACACGTCCTTCTCACACTTCTCCAGCTCAAGTTCGCCCGATTTCGCACTGAGAATGTATTGTTTTGTGTGCCTCTTGAACTTACTGCTTTTCTCACCCTTGTTAAGCCAATCACTTAGAATCGAAAACAAACCTATATGGTGCGTGGTGACGATTATCTTGCGCTTCTCGAACTGACTCTCGATGAGATCGAACAGCGTCGCAGCTGTGACAAAAATGTTGTGATCATCGAGGCTAGACACTGGGTCATCGATAAAAAAGTGGCTCGACTGCTTGTCGGCCCAACCCTCGACCTCGAACAGCGCAAGAAAGAAACACCAAACGAAGATGCGCTCTTCGCCACGCGACAACTTGATGGGCCTCTGAGGCTCGTCCGGGTTGGGGTTCGGAATGAAGAATGAAACCGACTCAATCCCCCTTTCTGGGTCGTCTTCGTACAGATTGAGCGCAAACCCGAACTTGGGTTTGTAGGCCTTAAGCTTGTCGCGGATATTGTCTTCAGTTAGCAGGGTGTGAAATTTGCTGAGGCTGCTGGGCAGTACGGTCAGCTGGATATCCGCGCCATTGTTCTCTTCGTCATTGTCCCAAACAAATAGGTCTTCGCTGTAGGCGTTGTAGTAGACCCCCGTGTGGGTGCCATCTACTTGCTTGGTCGCGTTCTTGTACGCCACGCTGAGCTGTGTCTTGCCGGTTGCGTTAAAGGCATATGCAAGCGTGATCCGCGCAGCATCGTCCCTAAGTGCCTTGGCGATTGCGTCGAGTGTCATTTAGCGCCCTCCAAGGACGGAAAGATTTTCTGCATCAGGCCATCTTTGTGGGCATTAAGTACAACGAGCTTTTCCGCCTCGGCTTCAATTTGAACATCCAAGGACGAGATACATTCGGAGATCCGCTGCTGCTCAGCTAGCGTTGGAATTGTTAGCTTTAGAGCCTTCAGTTCGTCTGTATTTAGCTTGCCAGTTCCGTGCCCAGCAATATCGACCATCTTCAATAAGCGCCGTTTATTTCCAAGAAGTAAGAACGCTACAAAGAGAGCTTCTGTTTTGCCCTTTGGGCGCAGGGCTTTTACGTCTTGATTAAAGCTCATCTTGCGGCGTAGTACGCAAATGGGCACATCTTTAAGTAAGGTCATGCCTCGCGTTAGCAAGAGCACTGTACCCGCGGGGACCAATTTAGCTCCATCGCTGACAGCGGAAGCCGAGATGTGATCTTCCGAGTCATCTAGGAAGAGTCGCTTCATATCTTTAGCGGAGACCCATGGAATTGAACCATTCCAGAATGCAGGATTGGCTTTCGAAGGAGTACCGCCAGACTGGAAATCAACCAGGGCATCCAACGTTGTCGACTTCCATGCCGGCGCATTGTGGAACTCGGGAAAGCGGAGGCGGGGAAGAGTTTCACCTTCGAGGGGAAAGAGTTGTTGAATTAGGTCACGCTTGTAAGTCTTCAAGGCCTCGACTTTCCGCCTTTGAGCGGCAATCAACTCGTTCAGTGAGTTCAGGCAGTCGGCGATCTTTCGCTGCTCTTTCATTTGGGGAACCCATATCTCCCCAGTCAACACAGCTGCATTGTTCACCTTCATGTCGTTTTTCGCGCCCTTTCTTACAATAGGCTGCAAATAACTATTCAGGTTGTAGTCGCTGGAGAAGAAATGATCTAAATAAGCCGAATGCCCAATTCCGGTTACGTGGTAAACGGCATAGAGTGTAGAAACAATACCCGGTTTGCCTTTGTTTTCTTTAATGATTCCATAGGGATTTCTTTTGAGCGGGCTCTTGGTGTAAACAAGGTCTCCTGTTTCAACAACATGGTATTCCTTGACGCTGGTGCCTGCATAAGAGCGGCCCAGAAGCTCGATTTGATTTACACACCCATGATCACCGGATACAGATAACACTTCACTGGGACCAAACCTCAAGTCTCGATTTCGTTGCTTACGTTCGCGAAGCAGTTCGCTCAGGAGCAATCGACTCCATGGGCCTTTATTCCGAAACTCCGGAAATCGCAACTTCGGCACTAACGCTGCCTTATTTTCTTTCTCCATTGATCAATCCTCGTACGCCTGGAGGCCCGAGATATCCCTGCCTCCTGCGCGCTTCTTCAGCATCGGTGCCAGCTCGCTCATCAAGACCAGTTCCTTTTGCGTGCGCGCCTTCCACCCCAGATCCAGCGGGGCGAGCAATTCGGTGAGCTGTTCGCCGTCGAAGATGCGGCGTTCCAGTATCTCGTCCACGAAACTCTGCAGTGCCGCAGTGGGTAGCCCGTGTTTGGCCGCGAGCTCGGTCAGTTCGCGGGCGGCTTTTACTGCCTTGAATTGCTGATAGCCGGCGCGGATGGCGCGCTCGTCCAAGCCCTCGCCGGCCTTGAGGCTCATCACGTATTCGGTGATGTCGTCACGCTCATCGATAAATTTGGCGTCGCTCGCGATAAGGTTGGCCAGTTGTTCGCGGCTCATTGTGGCTTTGCCAGGCTTCTTGGTGGAGAAGTCGGCGATCAACCTCATGATGTAGTCGTAATCGATGGTGGCGGAGGCGAAGAGTACGAACTCGAAATCGAGCTGCTCCAGCTCCTCACGCTTGGCATCGTCTGGCTTGGCGCGCTCGTCCCGCAGGCGCCTGGCCGTCTCCAGGTATTGGCCGCGGAAGGCGTTGAGTTCGTCCGGCGGTAGGATGGCCTGGATAGCGGCTTCCTGCTCGGGGGTAAGGTCGGTGTACTGGTCGAGCTGGGTTTGCAGCTTCTGCACCTTCTTGAAGGCTTCGACAAAGCCGATGCGGGCTTCGTCGCCCTTGAGCGTGGCAATCTCCTGGGGTTTGCCTGAAAGCCCGTATGCCTCCATGAAGCTGTGCAGGCCGAGGGCGGCTTCTTGCAGCCTTTCGATGACGGCAGGGGCTTTGTCCACCAACCAGATTGTGCGCGCCTCATCGGCCTTCGCGCCGGAGAAAAGCGCGATGGCAGCGTCCACTGCGTCCTGCTGCCCACGGAAGTCGAGGATGTGGCCGAAGGGCTTGGTGTCATTCAACACGCGGTTGGTGCGACTGAAGGCCTGAATGAGGCCATGGTGCTTGAGGCTCTTATCAACGTAGAGCGTGTTGAGGTACTTGCTGTCAAAGCCGGTGAGCAGCATGTCGACGACTATTGTGATGTCGATCTTGTGCTGCTGGGACTTGGGGTTGGCCTTACGCAGGTCGGCATCCGGCCATTGCTGATCCTTGATGCGCTGCTGCACGTCTTGATAGTAGAGGTCGAATTCCTCAATGCGATGGTTCGTATCGAAGCGGGCGTTGTAGCGAGCGATAATCGCCTGCAGCGCCGCCTTCTTAGCATCCGGCTCCTGCTTGTTGTCTTCCAGCTCGGTCGGCAGATCTTCTTGCAACTGCCGCACATCAGTGCCCACGTCACCTGGCGGAGAGAACACCGCAGCAATATTGAGCGGCACGAAGCCGGGGTTGGCCTGCTGCTTTTCAGCCTGAACCTCTTCAAATAGCGCGTGATAATCGATGGCGTCATTGATGGAGGCCGTGGCCAGAATCGCGTTGAACTTACGCGCCCCAGTCGCCGCATCGTGCTTGGCGAGGATGGCGTCGACGACGGCGCGCTTGGCCAGGGTTTCACCCGGCTTGGGTGGGTTCTTGCCGTCGGGTTTGTAGTAGTCGACGTGGAACTTCAAGACATTGCGATCATCGATGGCATCGCTAATGGTGTATTCGTGCAGACATTGCTGGAACAAATCCTGCGTGGTCTTTAGCGTCTTCTCTTCGCCACTGATCTGCTTAATGCTGGCATTGGCCTCGAAAATTGGCGTGCCGGTAAAGCCAAAAAGCTGGGCCTTGGGGAAGAACGCCTTAATGGCCTGATGGTTATCGCCGAATTGCGAACGGTGGCATTCGTCAAAGATGAAGACGATACGCTTATCGCGAAGCGCTTCGAGCTGCTCGGCATAAGTTGCAAGTCCACGCTTCTCGCGGCTTTTGTTGCGTCTGCTGCCCTCGTCCAACGCCAGGCCAAGCTTTTGAATGGTGCAGACGATGACCTTGTCGGCCGCATCTTCCGACAGCATGCGACGGACGAGTTCACCTGTATTGGTGTTGCTTTCGACACAGCCTTCTTGGAAACGGTTAAATTCCTCACGGGTTTGCCGGTCGAGGTCTTTGCGGTCAACCACAAACAGGCATTTTTCGATGTTGGGATTGGCCTTTAGTAGGGTGGCGGCCTTGAAGCTGGTAAGCGTCTTACCGCTGCCAGTGGTGTGCCAGACATAGCCGTTTCCACTGTTTTCTTCGATGCACTTGACGATGTTTTTGACGGCATAGATCTGATAGGGCCGCATCATGAGCAATTTCTGCTCACTGGCGACCAGCACCATGTAACGGCTGATCATCTGGCCGAGCGTGCACTTGGGCAGAAAGGCATCGGCAAAATCATCCAGCCCGGTGATCCTGGTGTTATCCAATTCAGCAAATTGGTAAATAGGTAAGAAGCGCTCATCGGCGTTAAAACTAAAGTGCCGGGTGTTGTTGTTTGCGAAGTAGTAGGTGGAGTGCTGGTTGCTGACGATAAACACCTGCATGAAGCACAACAGTGTGCGGTTGAAACCGTTACCAGGGTCGTTCTTGTATTCGACTATCTGCTCGATAGCGCGGCGTGGGTTGATGCCCAGCGTCTTTAGTTCGATCTGCACGACCGGCACACCGTTGATGAGCAGGATGACGTCAAAACGGTGGTGGCTGTTGTCGGTATTGATTCGCAGCTGATTTACAACCTCGAAACTGTTCTTGCACCAGTCTTCGATGTTGACGAGGGTGTAGTTCAGCGGCGTGCCATCTTCGCGGATGAAGCTATTGCGTGTACGCAGCGTTTGCGCGGCGGTGAACACGTCGGGGGTAACAATCTCTTCCAGCAGGCGCGCAAACTCCTCATCGGTGAGGTTGACGCGGTTGAGCTGCTGGAACTTTTCGCGAAAGTTGGCTTCGAGCCCGGCGCGGTCCCGAATCTCGGGGCGATAGCCGTACTTGAGGTCGCCGAGCTTGGCGAGCAAGTCCTGCTCGATCTGGTGTTCGGTGATAGTCATGAGTCAGTCCTGCCGTCATAGAGGCTTCGATGTGGCGGATAGGCGGCTACCTGTGGCGAATCAGAGCCACATCAAGCATTCGTCTTGGGCTCCCCGCCTGGGTGGTTCAGACTCAAGTCATGATTACGTGCGTACTCCAGCACCAAAATCTCGACCATCGATGCCACCGAGCGGCGTTCGCGATCAGCCGCCATACGCAAAAGCTGCTTGATCTCAGCGGAGGTGCGGATCGAAAGGGTTTCGTCCTTAAGGCGTGACATGGCAGGGCCTCGTCAAAAAAGTCACGCAAATGTACTGCCTTTGCATTTAACTTGACAGCACAAATACATAGCTTCGATGAAGTTGCACCCCACTTGAGCCAAATGGTCACAACCCAACATTGCGATCCATTCGGTCTGGTGTGCTGGGAGCTTTGGCTAGGGAAACTCTGAAGAAGACTTCCCGAATCTGGTGAAATACACCGATCCTCCCGTTGCCCGAGTTTTCCGATGAAGCAGATGACCTTCGCCGACGCCGAATACGCCGGCAAGCGCAAGCAGACCCGCAAGGAGTTGTTCCTGATCGAGATGGATCAGGTGGTGCCGTGGAAGGGGTTGATCGCCTTGATCGAGCCGCATTACCCGAAGGGTGAAGGCGGTCGCCCAGCGTATCCGCTGATGGCGATGCTGCGGGTTCATCTGCTGCAGAACTGGTTCGGCTACAGCGATCCGGCGATGGAGGAGGCGCTGTACGAGACGACCATCCTGCGTCAGTTTGCCGGGCTGAGCCTGGAGCGTATTCCCGATGAAACCACCATCCTCAACTTCCGCCGTCTGCTGGAGAAGCATGAGTTGGCGGCAGGGATTCTGGCGGTGATCAATGGCTATTTGGGTGACCGTGGTCTGTCGCTGCGCCAGGGCACCATCGTCGACGCCACGTTGATTCATGCGCCGAGTTCGACCAAGAACAAGGACGGCGAGCGCGACCCGGAAATGCATCAGACCAAGAAGGGCAACCAGTATTACTTCGGCATGAAGGCTCACATCGGCGTCGATGCCGAGTCGGGCCTGGTGCACAGCGTGGTGGGGACGGCTGCCAACGTTGCAGACGTTACCCAGGTCGACAAACTGCTGCATGGCGAGGAAAACATGGTCGGTGCCGACGCGGGTTACACCGGTGTCGAGAAGCGTCCCGAGCATGAGGGCCGGGAAGTCATCTGGCAGATCGCCGCCCGCCGCAGTACCTACAAGAAGCTGGACAAGAGCAGCCCGCTGTACGAAGCCAAGCGCAAGATCGAGAAGGCCAAGGCGCAGGTTCGGGCTAAGGTCGAGCATCCGTTCCGGGTGATCAAGCGCCAGTTCGGCTACACCAAGGTGCGCTTCCGTGGCTTGGCCAAGAACACCGCGCAACTGGTGACGTTGTTTGCGCTATCGAACCTGTGGATGGTGCGTCGACATTTGCTGGCGAATGCAGGAGAGGTGCGTCTGTAATACGGAAAATGGCTGCCGCGAGGTGCTTGCGGCGGCCAGAAACACCGAAATGAGCGAGTCATCTGGTCGATTTTGACCCACTGGCCGCTTTCAAAATTGGCGAAGGCCGAAGTCAGCCAGAAAAACCGGTCTAATTCAGACCTTCCCTAGCGCCCCGAAGACACCGCCAGTGATGCTTCTTCAGCGAAAGGAGCCAATGCCGCCCGCATCCATTTGGGCATTCTGCAGGCAAGCAGCGTGGTGAATTCGTCCGGGCTCAGGGTATCGGCTATTTTGGAAAGCACGTGGGGACACGCCCCATCTTTACCGAGGTAGTAAAGCGCTGTGAGCGCCAGGCCTACCTTGTTCCCGACATGCTGCAAGCGATCACTGGAAACATGGTTGAGACGAACCACAGCATTGCCGGCCTTGATTTCTCGGGTTCTGCCGCTGGTGTAGTAGACCGGCACCACCTGCATCTGCGTGCTGAGCCCCAACCTGCGCACGGCCTCAGTTCCATGTATCTGAATCGTCTCTCCATTCGCCTTGGAAAGGACATGCATGATTGCTAGCGGACTAGGTTTTACCAGCTGGCTGGTGTACTCGCTTAGCTTGGGGCGCATATAGACACCGCGGGCTACACGCTCCAGACAACCTAACTGCACTAGCCTGGAGAGCGCTTTATCGACCGCTGCACGCGACCCCAACTCTCCGAAGACGTTGCGCACGAAAGGCTTGCCCTTCTTCATGCGCTTGACTCGATTTGAGATGGCTTGTGCGACAGACATGGAAGCCTTCTAGGACCTGTGCGTCTTCTAAAAGATCGAACCTGATAGACCTAAACAGCAGGTGTTGAGCGTTGGTCTGCCACGATCCTTTCCACCTCGTCGACGATCTCAGCTGCCGTGCAGCCCAGGGGGATGGCCAGCTTGATCAAGGTGGTGATCGTTGGCTGATGGATGCCCCGCTCCATCAAGCTGACATAGTTACGCTGCAATTCTGCCTCATGAGCCAATCGCTCCTGGGTGAGCCCTGCTTCGACACGACGTCTGCGCAAGACCTTTCCGAACGCCAGTTCGACTTCCACAGATGCCCCCCCAAAAGGGAGGACTATCTGGGCGACGCCGCTCCAGGTCTTCACAGTATACTGTGAATTTGGTAGAACATGACCCCATGAGATGGCGCCACCCGCCACTGAATTGAAGGGTCATCTTCCTACAAATGCCGGCCTCTCAATCCGCTGTAACTCAAATAAAAACAATTAATTCCCGATAAGCAATCAGTTAAAAAAGGATATGTAGACATGAGGGCTATTGGCATAACTGCTTCTATTGCACTTGCAATGCTTCTGCAGTCAGGAGCCATTGCTGGGGAAACTGGAGTTCAGCAGCTTGTTAAAAGGTGCGAGTCCGCTTCTAAAGCGCAAGGGACATCACCTGGACTATGTTCGTGCACATTGAAGAAGATGCAGGAGTATGGATTCTCTGACTCGGAGATCGTTAATTTTTCGCGACGCGACTTCAAGCCAAAGGACCTACATGAAACTGAACGCCACATGGACTACAGCATTAAGATTCGATTAATAGGAGGCCAGTGTGGCTGATTAGTATTTTTCACTGCCGTCAGCCTAGTTGTACGTCATTGATCATGGGACCTCCCATAAAAAATGGGGCGGGGTCATGCCTTAGCGAAATGACCGATCACGACCAACCAAAACGGCGGGACACGATACTCTGAAATCCGCAACTGAACGCATCACAGACTTCCACTTCGCGCCCCCGCAAAATAGAAAGATGCTGCGTTGACGAAAAATATATGACTACAAAAATATTGCTCATCAATCGGTGATTACATCCCATCAAGGAGCCAAAGGTGTTTAAGACCAATCGCAATGCGGAGCTGCTTCCTGGACTCTCCAATGGTCCAGATGGCGTGCAGTTCTGGTCATTTGTCGAGCAAGAGGTGGCCTGGCCATGGTTCTACCTTCAGTTGGTCGAGGATGATGGCAAGGAGGCCTTTCAAAGCATGCTGATGGTTCCCACCCTCCCATTGCTTGAGCAGATCGTGGGAGCAAAAAGCGATCATGCCTGGATTGAACAGGCCCAACTCGTGAGCCCAGCGCACATAAACAAGACGGGGCGCTGGATGATGGAACCGCTGCTGGAGGTCAGCGCGATCCTTAACGAGCAAGGGCAAGAGCTTGGGTACGAGTGTGTAGTGGAGGGAGGTCGAACGTACTCCATCTCAGCAGACCAGCTACCAGACGGACAGCTGAACACTCACACGATCTTCTCTGCAGCATTACATCTTTCGAACTGAAGATCTTTGACTCAAGAACTGACAGCGTAAGCCTAGATCAAAACATGACCATGCCCCATGAGCGTACCCGTGCAGTTGTACAAACACATGATTTCTTGATCGAGCTAGCTCGCGATGCGTCTCTGCCCGAACGTATTCGGCGGGACGCTCGCTTCCTCCTGCGTCATTACCCAAGCCGGAGAGACATGGTGTTGGCTGGTCGTATTGAAGAAAATGCAGAAACATTGCCAATTGGAGCACTTGGCCCAGTATTCAGTTCAACGTTTACGCAATAACTATCTTCTCATGTATAGAGTGCTACAAAGTCGCACCATGCTCTAAAGCGTCAGCCACTAAACTACTAGCGACCGAGCAAAACGAGCAGTTTCGTCCAGGCTGCAGGTTTTGAGTAAGGCAGTAGCGCCACACTAGAACAACTGCACGGACTATACGAGAGATAAGAGTCCAATCTATACGCAGCCCTTACCTCACCGGCACCGCTAGAACTTTCTCAATAGCATCGCGAAAACCGAACTTGTGGATGATCCTTTCCCGAGCATCAAAAACTTCGCCACGACTACCGATAGATAATCCGACAAGCCTTAGAGCTTTCGGATCAATTGCTGCTCTGAGCGCTGCCAACTCAGCATCATTGAGACGAGGCTGACTCGGAAAAGCTTGCCTCGTGCCACCTCCTAAAATTATAGGGGCAGCGCTATGCTTCGCCTTTCGGGCCTCTTTGGCTTTGAGCGCACGCAATTCCTTGGCAAGCAGAGTGACGCTCATGCGCAGCACTGGGTCTTGGATGTGTTCGATCCAATCATTTGGATCAGCCTTTGTATTACTGGCCTTGGGCAGCGACGCGAGTTTCCACGCCTGGATCAGTTCCCGGTAATGCGCGCCGGTCGTATTGACGATGGACTTCTCGCCGGGAATCGGCAGCCCACGGTCTTTGCCAAGTGTGATGATGGCCTTGTAGGAGAAGTCCGAAGAATGCCGCTCATGCAGCAGCCTGCACGCTTCATTGATGGCTTCTAGGCTGCGCTTTCGGCGGCTATCGCTGGCCTCGCTCATCAGCCGTCCGTAGGTATCCTGCGGCGAGACAAGTTGGTCACTCATTGATAGAGGCCTCGTGGGTCAACTGGCGCGCGCTATTCGGATTGGAGAGAAGCTGTTTGATCTCGGTCGAAATGCGCGTCAGCTCCGGCTCATGAGCATCAATGTCGAGCAGCATCAGTTCGCCCGAGAACAGGTCGCCGATTTTTTCCCAGGAACCCAAACGCCGAAGGAGAATCCGATTCATCTCGTTTGCAACGACCAGCTTCTGTTCGTCGTCGAGCCTGAACATAGCCGGGAGCAAACCGTTGTTCTCGGCCATACGGTCGATGGCCTGGGCGATCAGCGGCACGGCACGCGAGGGGTTGGCCGACCGATAGATGGTCGCGTTCTGGCAGATTTCGGCCAGCAAATGGTAGTTCGTCTTGGACTCTTCAAAAGTGACACCAACCTCGGCAAGATCTCCACCGGCGATTAGTCTGACGCCATTCTCGCCTTCGCCGCTCTGCTCGCCTTCATTGATGAGTTTCAGACAACCCTGAACGTAGTGATTGACGGCTACATAATCAGCAAGCAGTCCATCGAGCTTCGCGGCGCTCTGCTGCTGATTGGCGTTCATTTGCTTACGCCTTGCCTGCTGGGTATCTGGCTCATTAGTCTGGCAAGCGTCATAGAACGCTTGCTCCAAACGACTAACTTCTTCCGAGAAACCCTGAAAACGCGCACTTTCAGTGTGAATTTCCAACGCAAGTTCATTGGCCAGTGCGACCAGCCCACCGAGAAAAGGAACGCCGGTAACGAAGAATCTGCAGCGAGGGCAGTTCTTCTGTCCCAAATATCCAGCTTCAACAGGCGCATAAAGGTTTTCGACCTTTCTCTCGACCACGGACTCACCCCCCACATGACATGCGGCGGCTGACATGGGGCAGATACCGCAGTCGAACACTACGCACGCAGAATTGGTTACATCGGACTCAAGCAGTGAGCGATTGCCGTCCGTAGCGATCAACTCATGGCGAAGCGACTGCAATCCTTGAGTCCTGATAATTTCGGCATGACGCTCAGTGGCAATCTGTGCGGCGCGCTTCTCAGTCTCCCCCATGGCACGGCGCATCTGCTGGTTGTTCAGCTTGGTGTAGTAGATCGTCATGACTAGCGAGGCATGACCAACCAACTTGGAGATCAGATGAATGGGCGCATCGCCATCTGCGATGAAGGCCGTAATCAGGCTGACCCGAAGGCTGTGGGGGGTGTAAGGGCTGATATAGCGCTGACTGTTTGCTTTTCTGTCAGGGCTTTCGCTGGCAAGGCTCTCGCCAGGGCGCTGGATCGCGTAGAGCAACGCAGGCAAGGTATGGGAGAAGGCAGTCGTGGTGAGCGCCGGCTGACCCGATCCGTAGGTGCGAAACAGAAAACATTGGGTGCCCCGCGCATGCAAAACCTTTTCATTCGTTTCAGCGCGCAGCCTGATGCCAGACCAGCGTGTAGGCTCTTTAAGAGGGTTGTACTTGGTCTGCCAGTCACGCAGCAGCAGAAACCAATAAACCAGATCGTCAGGTATCCACTCAACCTCATAGCCGCCTTCGCTTCGCCCGGTTTTGTTGGTGGTTACATAGAGCTTCGGCGCATCCTTGTCTCCGCGCTGCACTACAGCTTGGGGCCGGCGATTCTTGCTTCCTTTCCCAGCTAAGGGGGCGGTGTTCTTCTCCCAGCGGACACCGCCATTTTCAGCATCCAGAACGGCGATCTCGTTATCCCCCTCGCCGCTATCCAGCCACAGAATCTGCTGGCCACGCAGTGGGAAACGCAACAGCGTATAAAGCGCCACGAAGCGAACAGGTGACCAAATCTGATAGCTCTTCACCAGTTGGCGCTTCCCCTCAACCCTGCGGTCGGCCTTTTCGACCCTGCGCCAGATGCAGTTCGGATCGTTGCGGTCGATTACGGACTCGTCAACGTAAATCCAGTCGCTACCGAAAAACGCTTGCAGATGGGGCAAGTCCTTGAGGCTGGGCTGAGTCTGCAAGACCTGCTCGCCGTTCGGCACGAGGAAGTTACGCGCCCGGAGAATGTATTCGTAGCCAAGGGGCGGCTTAGTGGACTGGCTTGGCCGATAGACTTGCAAGCTATCGGCAAAGCCGGCAAGCACCGTCTCAAAGGGATTGCGGTACTCGGGAAGAACAATGCGCTCATCAGCGTCAGCATCAGTGCAGTACTTATCCAGCAGCCAGCCGAAAAACATCATGACGGCGCGATGATAGGGCTTTTTCAGGGACTCGGGCTTGGCCTCGATGAATTGCTGGTAAGCCACGGCGTTGAACGAATTGGCTCGAAATAACAGATATTTGGAATCGTCAGGCAAATTCTGAGCCTGATAGAAACCGGCCAAAAAAGCCTTTACCCCTGACCTCTTTCCGGGGATTCCCGTTTGAGTCTCCAGCCACTGCTCAACATCGGCCCACATGAGTGGGTAGGCAACTATCACATCACTGAGCTTCTCATTGCCCAGAAAGGCGTACCAGCTCTTCCAGCCTGAAGCGGCATAGACCCCATTGGGAGTAGCCGGCAACCTAGGGTCTTCAGAGTGGCGTTTTTTGTAGTCATGCAAGCTCTTAATGCCCAGCGCCTGGACTACAGCCTGAGCCTCGGCGTAGGTGTGCCAAGGAGACTTTTCGGTGCCAAGGAAGTCGTGCCAGCCCGCCCAGCCGGTGTGAACATAGATCCGATAGGGTTTGGACGGCAGCCTAACGTCTTCACGATAGCGTTTTTTGTAGTCACGCGGGTTCTTGATGCCCAGCGCCTGTGCTGCAGCCTGCGCCTCGGCGTAGGTATACCAGGGAGACATTGCCTTTCCCAGGAAGCCGTGCCAGCCCGTCCAGCCAGCGGCTGCATAGAACCGACGGGGACAGCCCGGCAGCCTCGGGTCTTCCGAGTGGCGCCGCTTGTAATCAGTGGCGCACTTGACGCCTAACGTTTGAGCTGCGGCCTGCGCCTCGGCGTAGGTGTACCTAGAAAACTTTGTATTGCCGAGGAAGCAGTACCAATCCGCCCAGCCGGTGTCGGCATATACCCGCCTAGGGCTAGACGGAAGCCTCTGATCTTCGCGGTAGCGCTTCGTATACTCAGGCTGACTCTCGATTTTCAGCGTCTGAACTGCGGCCTTAGCCTCTGCATATGTATAAAAGTTCTTCTTTTTTGCGGACATCAGTCAGTCCTTCTCATGCGGCCTGAGGCTTCGTCTGTGTGCAACAGTCGCAGCCGCGACTCAATGGCAAGGAGACTCTGGCGCATTCGCATCGTTGTGGGTTGCGTATAAATATGGCTTGACGTGATCGATGAATGGTGCATGGCGTTCTTGATCAACAGAGGATCGGCACCATCACGAGCTAGGCGCTGCCCATAGGCATGACGATGGCCATGCGGGGTCGTACCCTCGGTCTTCCCGAGAACTAGCCCGATGCGTTCAATAGCCAGACTATGAGCCCTGCGAAACATGCGATGGGAGTAGGGTTGGCCATCTCTGTTGGTGAACGCATAAGGATGTTCGTCACCAGCCTTCGGATTAACGCGCTGCCCTCTCATGTGGTAGTCACGCCACATGCTGGCAAAAACCTGGCCGGACTGATGGGGGTAAAAGAAGACCTCGAAACATCGGCGGTGAGGGTCAGTAATCAGACAATTCTTCCAGCCGAGAAACAGCGGATCGGTAGCTTTTACCAACTGATTCCGAGACTGAAGACCGTATTTATTTTGCAAGTAGGCGGCGCGGTTGGTTTTGCCGCCAGGTGCCAACCCGTATTCAGGATGATGCACACGGACGATGACTTCCCCCGCCTCTACGCTAACGTCATCACTCCACAGCGACAGTGCTTCGGACAGCCTCAACCCACCATAGTGCATGAGGAGGGTAATCAGTACATTGCGAAGATCTGACTGCCCGCGCGAGTCTCGCGCCCGCCTACGGAAACCCTCGGATACCAACAGATCAAGGTACTCCTCTGGAAATGCCTTGGCGGGCGTTTGCCGCTCCATAGGCAGCGATTTTGAGCGCACTACTCTGGACTGGCTCGTCTGCGGCTTAGAACACCAAAGATGTGATAGGAACGCATTGTCTCTGCGGTGCGAGTAGGCAGCCCAATTCAGCCGCTCTTCATGCCGAGTCGCTTGCCGCCAAGGATTAAGTTGCAGCTTGACGTCCTCATTGGCGACCGCCAGCCAATCGGTGAACTTCGTGATGTGGCCGATCAGCTTGCCAGCATAATCCGGCTGTCTGGGCTTCCACCACAGACCAGAGGGATCGCCGATGTTCGAGACAGTACCCGTGAACAATGCATCTGAAAACGCAGTGAACAGCGCGCGCGGCTCGTCATAGAAACCATGATTGGCCTCCATGAACTCCAACAGCAGCCGCACTGCAAAAACCGAAGACTCCTGCCAAGAACGGCTCTTTCGGCGATTCAAATGCATGTATCGAGCGAACTGATCCAGAACTCCATGCTCGGTCACGATGACTGGCAGGACATGCTGTATGCCAGTCGCATCGACCACGAAGGATCTGAACTCTTGGTGGGACGACTCAAGGACTGTTGGCATGGATCACTCCCCCAAACCTTGAACGGGGGACGATAGCTTTTGTAGAGCACCCTCTCGAAAGCCATGAAAACACCACGCCCTCTGAACGGCGAAGTGTGATGAGTCGGTGTATTTAATGACATCGAAGAGGTTGAGTGGAGTGGGCATAACGTGAACTCTGGTTAGTGACTCAACCAGAATGATGAGGACGCCCCTGGCGCCGCAACTCAACTCAATGCAGTTACTACCACCCAGCAAAGTGGCGTTGACCCAAGATGTCTGCCCAGGTCAGCACAAAGCAATTCGCATTTACGTAGGCTGCACTAATTGTGCGCAAGCCGGATCAGATGGTCAGCGAGAGGACAACCGCTGTCGTCACCACTGTCAGGCGAAACTGCCCATGAGGCCTGTCGCTCCTGGCCGGCCCTGATGCGACCTGAGCGACATGATTTACGCTATGACTTTGTGCTTATGCGGTTTGGGAAAACGTGTACTTCTCTGGGGTAACTCCTGCAGGGGGGGAGAGCAGGCCAACAGACCATGGGGTCGAGAATTAACCTCCAAACCGCAAGGAACTAGAGTTTTTCGGTGATTTCTAGGGAAGGTCTGAAGTAGAGCGGTTTTTCTGGCTGACTTCGGCCTTCGCCAATTTTGAAAGCGGCCAGTGGGTCAAAATCGACCAGATGGCTCGCTCATTTCGGTGTTTCTGGCCGCCGCA
>NZ_JBDQQT010000023.1:0-30100 GCF_039888625.1 Pseudomonas sp. CAU 1711 | reverse complement strand
CCACCTGATCCCATCCCGAACTCAGCAGTGAAACGACGCATCGCCGATGGTAGTGTGGGGCTTCCCCATGTGAGAGTAGGTCATCGTCAAGCTCCTATCCCCAAACCCCCAGTCGAGACATCGACTGGGGGTTTGGCTTTTGCGCACGGGAAAAGTCCGCGCCTGGCGGAGGCTGGACTGCCCTGTTGTCGAGACAGCATGCTCGTGGACGCTGGTTGTGGCGCGGGCCATTTCAGCCCGCGCCGTCCGTGGGGTCAGGGGACCAGCGGCAGCTCGCGCTTATGGCGGGTGTTGTCGTAGGTGCGCACGATGGTGGCGTAGGCCTCGTCGCTGACCTTCTCGCCGTGCAGGAAGGCGTCGATCTCGGCGTAGCTGACGCCGTGGGCTTCCTCATCCGGCTTGCCCGGACGCAGCTCTTCCAGGTCGGCGGTCGGGGTCTTCATCACCAGGTGCTGAGGCGCGCCCAGGTGTTTGGCGATGGCGCGGACCTGATGCTTCACCAGGCCGGAGAGCGGGGCCAGGTCGCAGGCGCCGTCGCCGAACTTGGTGAAGAAGCCCATCACCGCCTCGGCGGCGTGGTCGGTGCCTATCACCAGGCCGTTGTTGGCGTTGGCGATGGCGAACTGGGCGACCATGCGGATGCGCGCCTTGATATTGCCAATCACGAAGTCGCGGCGGGCGTCGGTCAGTTTCTGCAGGTGGGTGACCTGCTCGCCCAGGCCGATCACGCTGTCGTGGATGTTGACCGTGTCCTCTTCATCGGCGCGGATGAATCTCAGTGAATCCTGGGCATCATGCTCGTCGTGCTGCACCTTGTGCGGCAGGCGCACGGCGATGAAGCGATAGGCGGAATCGCCCGTCTCGGCGCGCAGCTCCTCGACCGAGAGCTGGGCCAGGCGGCCGGCGGTCAGCGAGTCGACGCCGCCGCTGATGCCCAGCACCAGCACCTTGAGCCCGGAGCTCTGCAAGGTGTTCTTGATGAAGGCCTTGCGCTTGTCGATCTGCGCCACTAAGGCGGCCTCGTCGGCGAAGGGGGGCACCACGTCGAGTGCGGCGGCGATTTCGGCTTGGCGGTTGCTCATGGCTGGGTCCTCATACGCGGAAAACATGTTTCAGGTAGCTGACGAAGTTCTCGTCGCGGCACTGGGTCTTGCCCGGAGTGTCGGAAATCTTGGCCACCGGCTGGCCGTTGCAGGCGGTCATCTTGATCACGATGTTCATCGGCTCGACGCCGGGGATGTCGCAGGTCAGCCTGGTGCCGATGCCGAAGCTTACGTGGATACGCCCGCAAAGTGCACGGTAGAGCTGCAGCGACTTCTCGAAATCGAGGCCGTCGGAGAACACCAGGGTCTTGCTCATGGGGTCGATGCCCAGTTTCTCGTAGTGGGCGATGGCTTTTTCGGCCCACTGCAGCGGGTCGCCGGAGTCGTGGCGCAGGCCGTCGAACAGCTTGGCGAAGTACAGATCGAAGTCGCGCAGGAAGGCATCCATGTTGATGCAGTCGGTCAGGGCGATACCGAGCAGGCCGCGATACTCGCGCACCCAGCAGTCCAGTGCGGCACTCTGGCTGTCGATCAGGCGCGGGCCGAGCTGCTGGTGAGCCATCAGCCATTCATGGGCCATGGTGCCGAGCGGTTTGAGGTCCAGCTCGCGGGCCAGGTGCACGTTGCTGGTGCCGACGAAGCGCCCGGGGAAATCCTGCTTCATGATCCGCACCATCTGCTCCTGCACCCGGTAGGAGAAACGCCGGCGGGTGCCGAAGTCGGCCACCTGGAAGCCTTCCAGCTCGCTGGTCGAGGCTTCGTTCTTGAGCCAGTCGAGCTTCTGGTACAGACGCTCGCCGGCTTGTTCCAGCAGCACTTCACGGTAGCGATAGCGGTTGCGCACCTCGCTGATGATGGCCAGCAGCGGGATCTCGTAGAGGATCACATGCAGCCAGGGGCCGCGCAGGCGGATGCACAGCTGGCCGTCCTCGATGCCGGTGTGCACGTGGCGCGGGTTGAAGCGGAACAGGCCGAGGAAGCGGATGAAGTCGGCCTTCATGAACGGAATGCGTTCGAGGAAGGCCAGCTGGTCGGCGGTGGCCTCCAGCTCGGCCAGGCGCTCGATCTGGTAGCGAATCTCGGCCAGGTAGGGGGTCAGGTCTTCGCTGTTGCGGCAGCGGAATTCCCACTCCACCTCGGCGTTGGGGTAGTTGTGCAGCACCGCCTGCATCATGGTCAGCTTGTAGAAGTCGGTGTCGAGCAGGTTCTGCACGATGCGCTCGGCGAATACGCTCTCGGCCATATCAGTTGTCTCCACTTGTATTCAGGGCGGCGTCCAGCTCTTCCAGGCTGGCGTGCAGGGCGATGCCGGCGGCGCGCATCTCGGCGCAGGCCGCGTCCGCGGTCTCTGCGGCAATGGCGCGGCAGGCCGGCAGGTAGACGTCCACCGCGAAGCCGGCGCGGCGCAGTTGCAGGGCGGTGGTCTTGACGCAGTAGTCCAGCGCCAGGCCGCCGACCAGCACGCGCTGCACGCCATTCTGCCGCAGGAACTCGATGGCCCCCGTGCTGCGCTTCTCGGCCAGGTCGTGGTAGCAGGCGCCGTAGGGGTGCAGGTCCGGCTCCACGCCTTTCCACACGAAGTAGTCGTAGTCCAGCGGGGCGGGCAGCTCGTCGAGCAGCTCGAAACCCGGCGTGCCCGGCACGCAATGGCTGACCCAGGACAGGTCGGCGTTGGCCAGCGGCAGCGGCTTGAGCATCTCCGCGTGGCTCGGCGCCACCCAGGCGGCCTGCGGGCTGTGCGCGTCCTTGCTGCCCAGGCGCAGGCTGGCGCGTTCGGCCAGCTGATTGAGGGCCGGGGCTATGGCATCGCCGCCGGGAACCGGCAACTCGTCCGGGCACAGGGGCGTGAAGCCTTTTTGCGCGTCGACGTCGAAGCTGGCGATTTTCATCTTGGCATTCCTCGCTGCCGTGGAGATGGCTACATATTCCATCTGATGAAATAAGTTGGCAAGAGATTCTCTCTCGCTGAGGTGAAAATCTGTGAGTTATTCGCCAAGATGAAATAAGTCTGACGATAGTGAAGGAGAGGGCATGGCTTCCGCCGAAGTGCTGGCCGGGGTGGATATGGTGGCGTTGCGTCTGGGTAAGGAGGGGCTGGAGCTGCTGCTGATCCGCCGCGCCCAGGAGCCCTTTCAGGATCAGTGGGCACTGCCTGGCGTGCTGGTCAATGGCCGCTGCGCCGACACCAGCCTGGATGCGGCGGCCGCACGCGCGCTGCGGGACAAGGCGCGCATCGTCCCGACGCACCTGGAGCAGGTGGCCACGGTCGGTAATGCGGTGCGCGATCCGCGCGGCTGGTCGCTGTCCACCATCTATCTGGCTCTGCTGACGCCGCAGACCGAACTGCAGGGCGACGATCTGCGTTTCGTGGCACTGGCCGAGGTGCTGCAGGGGCGTCTGGCGTTGCCTTTCGACCACGCCCAGCTGGTGGTTCAGGCCGCCGAGCGCCTGGCTGGCAAGGCCGTGTACACCTCGCTGCCGTTGTACCTGCTGGCGCCGCGCTTCACCGTCACCGAGGCCTTGGCGGCGTTCCAGGCCTGTCTCGGCCAGGCGGTGCAGCACACCACCCTGCGCGGGCGACTGGATAAGATGAGGCAGCACGGCTGGGTTCTGGACACCGGCGAGAAGAACCAGCCGCGCATGGGGCGCCCGCAGAATCTGCTGGAGCATCGGCCACAGGCCGCCGGCGGTTTTATTTTCGATCGCAGCGTGCTGTCCTGACCCTGGCCCTGCCACTCCTTCCGGCTGACCCGGTTGACGGTCGTCCGGCACCGGGAGAGGTTGGTGCTACGGTGGCAGCTCCTGCGAGTGCATTAGACACCCGCCAGTCCCAGCACCAGCTTGACCAGGCCGAACAGCAGCAACACGAAGAGGGCGGTGAACAGCACGCCGAGCAGAATGAAGTGGCTGGGCTTGCCACGGCCGAAGTCGCGCGCGCGATTCTTGCCGCTCTGCACGCCGAAGGCGGCGGCCAGCACGCTCTGCAGCATCTCGCGGAAGGTCAGCGGCTTGTCTTTGTCGTCGTCCATGGGATACCTCCTGCGCTCAGCTTAGCGCAGGAGGGCATTTTCACAGCTCGGCATCCAGGGCCTGCACGCGCAGGCGCTCCAGCTCGTCGAAGCGGCTGGTCTGCAGTTCGGCGATGGCCGCTTGCAGGTCCGGGTCGCTGAGGCCGGCGGCACGCAGGCGGTCGCGCTCGCTGGCGTAATCGGCCAGGCGCTGTTTCCAGGCGGCCTGCTGGCGATCCAGCTCGGCTAGGGCGGTGGCGGCTTCCGCCCCCAGGGTCTGCTCGCGCAACTGGCGGATTTCCTCAGCGCTGGCGCCTTGCTTCTGCAGTTCTTGAGTGGCCGCATAGAGCTCGCCGTGGCGGGCGCTCTCGGTGCGCGCGGCGCGCACCTCTTCCGGCAGCTGCAGCTCCAGCTCGGCCAGTGCCTGTTGCTGCTGGGCCGGGCTCAGGCCGCTCTGCCCGACCAGGGTCAGGCGCTGGACCATGTATTCGTCCTCGGCATTGTCGCGGGCGAAGAAGGCCGTGTATTCGGCGGCGGAGAAGTACTCCCGGCGCATGGCGTTGAGGGCGTCGAGGCGCTGGCGCAGGGCCGCGGCGTCGAGGTTGTCGGCTTCGGGCAGCTGTTGCAGGGCGATGCGGTAGTCGACGTAACGGCGTAGCAGGTCGCGCGCCTGTGCCAGGGCGGGCTCGCGCAGCTGGGCGGCGAGGTCGCGGTGGATGCGGCTCAGCACCTTGTCCAGCTCTTCTTCTCCCAGACCAGCCAGATAGAAGTCGAACAGGTGCAGCAGGTCTTCCTGTAGCAGCAGGCTGCCGTCGGCGGCCATGCGCAGGCTGACGCCATGGCTGGCGCCTTGCAGCGAAGGGGGCAGCGGGCCGGGGTCGGGCAGGGCGCTTGGCGCCGCTTCGCTCAGTCGCTGGTTGGTGGCGCTGGCCTGCTGGCTGCGTGCATCGCCGGGCAGGCTGGAAATCGGTTTGGCTTGCGCCTGGGGCTCGGGGGCGGGGCGAGACAGCCAGAGGGTCGCACCGATGGTGGCGGCGCTCAGGGCGAGGGCAATCGGGATGATCTTGCCGGGCATCGAGAACTCCTGATGGCGGGCACGGCAATGGCTGCCGTACCCGCCATGGGATTACAGACCGAGGTTCTTCAGGCGGTTGGCCTGGCTCTGATAGACAGTCTTCGGATTGGTTTCGAACAGCGACACCAGACCCAGAACCTGGTTGGTGATATCCAGGTGGTTCATGAAGTAGTTGTCCTTGAGCACCTTGCCGAAGTGGCTGGAGCAGCGACCGGTGACGCCATCGTTGGACTCGCTGAAGCCGAAGGCCAGGTAGGTGATGCCGAACAGCGGGTCGGAGATATCCAGCACGTGGGTCAGCGGCGCGGTACCGCTCATGGAATACATACGCACGGTGTGCGTCGTATTGTTTTTCTGGAAGTTGGCGGTCTCCGGGCCCTCGCCGCAGGAGCTGGTCGGAATGCCCGTGGGGAAGCGCTGGTTGTTGGCCGCGGCGCCGTTCTTGTTGAACTCGGCGAGCATCGCGCGGATGTCCGACTGGCTCTTCTTGTTGTTCGACAGCAGGTTGACCAGGTTGCCCACGGCGTTGGCGAACACGTCGAAGGCCACGCCCTGCAGGCTGCCGGGCGGTGCCACACCGGTGACCAGGTCGGCCAGCGGCGAGCCCTTGTGCGGCGAGTTCAGGGTGGTCACCGAGGCGACCAGGTCGGGGCGGGTATTCATCACGTAGCGGGCAGTCAGGCCGCCCTGGCTGTGACCGATCAGGTTGAACTTCTT
Source organism: Pseudomonas sp. CAU 1711 (assembly GCF_039888625.1). Classification (NCBI taxonomy): domain Bacteria; kingdom Pseudomonadati; phylum Pseudomonadota; class Gammaproteobacteria; order Pseudomonadales; family Pseudomonadaceae; genus Pseudomonas; species Pseudomonas sp. CAU 1711. The sequence goes on along the minus strand of NZ_JBDQQT010000023.1, from coordinate 24,257 downwards.
CACGCTACCGCCGGAGGACGCGCGAATCTGCTCGAGTTGGGCGATCAGATCCTCACCGCGCTTGGCCGAGCTGTCGAAGGCATTGATCTTCGGCACGTGAACCTTTGCACCCTGGCTCTGCAGGGCGCTGGGGATCTTGTACCAGTAGTCGATGCCGGCGATGGTGTCGAAGGCGAAGATGCCGGGGACCAGGACGATGGGGTTCTTGGTCTGCGACTGGGTGTTGGCGTGGGCCGAAAGGGAAGCGCACAGGCCGAGGGCGGCCAGTGCTGGAACCAGCAGTTTTTTCATTGAGATGTACCTGTGTGTTCATTTTTGTTTTTGTAACTCCGCACACAGCAGCGGAGGTGGCGGCCATGAAAGCACCGGTACACGGGGGAAGCTTGTAAGAACTGATGATCCTTGCCGGCTGGCTTATTCGATGTGACGAGGTGCCCGCTCCGCGTTTGGGGCGCGCAATGGCGAGCGAAAAGCAGGCGTGGAGCGGGGGGCGGCATGCGCTTGAGTTTGCAATTCGGGGCCGGCGCCAGCGCTCGCCTTATCCCTTGAAGCCCTTGGCCATCAGGTAGACCTCGCGCTTGCGGATCACCATTTTCTCGAAGGAGGTGCGCACGTCCTTCAGGAACGCCAGATGGCGGACACGGCGAGGGCCGTGCCCGCCACGGGTAACTACAGGCCGAGGTTTTTCAGGCGGTTGGCCTGGCTCTGGTAGACGGTCTTGGGATCGGTCTCGAACAGCGACACCAGACCCAGAACCTGGTTGGTGATATCCAGGTGGTTCATGAAGTAGTTGTCCTTGAGCACCTTGCCGAAGTGGCTGGAGCAGCGGCCGGTGACGCCATCATTAGCCTCGCTGAGGCCGAAGGCCAGGTAGGTGATGCCGAACAGCGGGTCGGAGATGTCCAGCACGTGGGTCAGCGGCGCGGTGCCGCTCATGGAGTACATGCGCACTGTGTGGGTCGTATTATTCTTCTTGATGCTGGCGGTTTCCGGGCCCTCGCCGCAGGAGGTGGTGGGGATGCCGGTCGGGAAGGTGGCGTTGTTGGCCGCGGCGCCGTTCTTGTTGAACTCGGCAAGCATGGCGCGGATGTCCGACTGGCTCTTCTTGTTGTTCGACATCAGATTGACCAGGTTGCCCACGGCGTTGGCGAACACGTCGAAGGCCACGCCCTGCAGGCTGCCGGGCGGTGCCACACCGGTGACCAGGTCGGCCAGCGGCGAGCCCTTGTGCGGCGAGTTCAGGGTGGTCACCGAGGCGACCAGGTCGGGGCGGGTATTCATCACGTAGCGGGCAGTCAGGCCACCCTGACTATGACCGATCAGGTTGAACTTCTGCACCGTGCCGCCGGAGCTCGCGCGAATCTGCTCCAGTTGGGCGATCAGATCCTCACCGCGCTTGGCCGAGCTGTCGAAGGCGTTGATCTTCGGCACGTGAACCGTCGCGCCCTGGCTCTGCAGGGCGCTGGGGATCTTGTACCAGTAGTCTATGGTGGCGATGGTATCGAAGGCGAAGATACCAGGGACCAGGACGATGGGGTTCTTGGTCTGCGACTGGGTGTTGGCGTGGGCCGAAAGGGAAGCGCACAGGCCGAGGGCGGCCAGTGCTGGAACCAGCAGTTTTTTCATGGACATGTACCTGTGTGTTCATTTTTGTTTTTGTAACTCCGCACACAGCAGCGGAGGTGGCGGCAATGAAACCACTCGCACACGGGGGAATCTTGTAGGAACTGATGATCCTTGCCGGGCATCGAACGATGCCGTGAAGCCTCTGTTGCGCCCGGGGGTACTGGATGCAGGCATTGCTCGGCGGAGCATGGCGGGCGATTTGCATCCGGCCAATGTTCGGCTTCAGGCCCGCCGAGGCCTGCGCCAGGCGCCGAGCGTGCCCGGCGTGGCGCTTACCCCTTGAAGCCCTTGCCGACCAGATACACCTCGCGCGAGCGCGGGCGCGAGGCTTCCGGCTTGCGGATCATCACTTTCTCGAACGAGCTGCGCACGTCCTTGAGGAAGGCCTCGGAGCCTTCGCCCTGAAACACCTTGACCGCATAGTTGCCGCCGGGCTTGAGTACCTGACGCACCATGTCCAGGGTCAGTTCGACCAGATACATCGACGAGGCCTGGTCTGCCACTGCGACGCCGCTGATATTGGGCGCGATGTCGGAGATGATCAGGTCGGGCTGGCGGCCGTCGAGCTTGGCGAGGATCTGCTGGAACACGCCGTCGTCGGTGAAGTCACCCTGGATGAAGTCGACGTTGTCCAGCGGGTCCATCGGCAGGATGTCGCTGGCGATCACCCGGCCTTTCTCGCCGACGATCTTGCCGGCCACCTGCGACCAGCCGCCGGGCGCGGAGCCCAGGTCCATGATCAGCATGCCGGGACGGATCAGCTTGTCCTTCTCGTTCAGCTCCATCAGCTTGTAGCTGGCGCGTGAGCGCAGGCCATCCTTCTGCGCGCGTTTGACGTAGGGGTCGTTGACGTGTTCGTTGAGCCAGCGACTGCTGCTTTTGGAGCGTTTCATGATTGGACCAACCACTGAAAAATCGAAGTGAAAGCGGGCCAACGCATGGAGTAGGGGCCGCAAAATGGCGGCAATTATAAGCCGAGAGCGTCGTGCAGGTTAAATCCACGGCGCGCGGCGCCCATCCGCCCGGCCTGACAGGCTAGGGCGCCGGCGGCTACAATTCGCGGCCATCACCCACTCCATCCTCTTCCTTTGCCGGAGACACCGGCCAGGATCACGCCATGATTCGCATCAACGAACTGTCCCTGCCCCTCGATCACAGCGCCGAAGAACTGCGCGCCGTCATCCTCAAGCGCCTGGGTATCGCCGACGCCGATCTGCTCGGCTTCACCGTGTTCAAGCGCAGCTACGATGCGCGCAAGAAGAACAGCGTCATCCTGTTCATCTACATCATCGACCTGGAGGTCCGCGACGAGGCGGCGATCCTGGCGCGTTTCGCCGATGACCCGCACATTCGCCCGGCTCCGGACACCGGCTACTACCCGGTCGGCCAGGCGCCGGCCGATCTGAGCGAGCGCCCGCTGGTGGTCGGCTTCGGCCCCTGCGGCCTGTTCGCCGCGCTGCTGCTGGCGCAGATGGGCTTCAAGCCGATCGTGCTGGAGCGCGGCAAGGATGTGCGCCGCCGCACCAAGGACACCTGGGCCCTGTGGCGCAAGAAGACCCTGACGCCCGAGTCCAACGTGCAGTTCGGCGAGGGCGGGGCCGGGCTGTTCTCCGACGGCAAGCTGTACAGCCAGATCAAGGACCCGAAGTTCTACGGGCGCAAGGTGATGAGCGAGTTCGTGCGCGCCGGCGCGCCGGAAGAGATCATGTACGTCAGCAAGCCGCATATCGGCACCTTCCGCCTCACCGGCGTGGTCGCCGCCATGCGCGAGGAGATCATCGCCCTTGGCGGCGAGGTGCGCTTCGAGAGCAAGGTCACTGATCTCGTGATCGACGACGGCCAGCTGGAAGGCGTGGTGCTGGCCAGTGGCGAGACCCTGCGCAGCCGCCACGTGGTGCTGGCGCTGGGCCACAGCTCGCGCGACACCTTCCGCATGCTGCATCGCCGGGGCGTGCATATCGAGGCCAAGCCCTTCGCCATCGGCTTTCGCATCGAGCACCCGCAGTCGCTGATCGACCAGGCGCGCCTGGGCAAGTACGCCGGTCACCCGGAACTGGGCGCCGCCGACTACAAGCTGGTGCACCACGCCAAGAACGGCCGCGCCGTGTACAGCTTCTGCATGTGCCCGGGCGGCACCGTGGTGGCCGCCACCTCCGAGCCGGAGCGGGTGGTCACCAACGGCATGAGCCAGTACTCGCGCAACGAGCGCAACGCCAACGCCGGCATAGTCGTTGGCATCAACCCGGAGCAGGACTTCCCCGGCGGCCCGCTGGCCGGCGTGGAGCTGCAGGAACGTCTGGAGTCGCGCGCCTACGAGCTGGGTGGCCGCGACTACTGCGCACCAGCCCAATTGGTCGGCGACTTTATTCGCGGCACGCCGTCCAGCGAGTTCGGCGAGGTCGAGCCTTCGTACAAGCCCGGCGTGCGCCTGGGCGACCTGGCGCCCTCGCTGCCAGACTACGCCATCGAGGCCATCCGCGAGGCGCTGCCGGCCTTCGGCAAGCAGATTCGCGGCTTCGACCGTGCCGACGCGGTGCTCACCGGCATCGAGACCCGCACCAGCTCGCCGGTGCGCATCACCCGCGATAACGACAGCCTGCAGAGCCTCAACCTCAAGGGCCTGTACCCGGCCGGCGAGGGCGCCGGCTACGCCGGCGGCATCCTCTCGGCGGGCGTGGACGGCATCAAGGTCGCCGAAGCGGTGGCCAGGTCGATGCTGGCCGGGCAGGGCGCCTGATGAAGCTCGACGACATCAAGAAGCTGCAGCAGAAGAAGTACCGCGCCGAGTTCGGCCACTTCCTGGTGGAGGGCGAGCACCTGGTGCTGGAGCTGCAGAAGGCGGCCCTGCATAACCCGCTGCTGCAGCGCAGCCAGCTGTATGTCACCGCCGCCCATGAGCACTGGCAGAGCCCGTTCAAGACCCAGCTGATCGGTGAGCGGCAGATGGCGCAGATCTCCGATACCAAGACGCCGCAGGGCATCGTCGCCGTGGTGCCGATGCCGCAGGGCGCCGCGCCGGCGGTCGCCGGCGAACGGGCGATCTATCTGCACGAGATCCAGGACCCGGGCAACCTCGGCACCATACTGCGCACCCTGGCCTGGTTCGGTGGCTTCCGCTGCCTGCTCAGCCCCGGCAGCGTCGACCCCTACAACCCCAAGGTGGTGCGCGCCAGCATGGGCGCCATCTTCCATACGCCGCTGGAGCTGGACGTGGAGCTGGACGCCCTGGCCGAGCGCTTCCCGCGTATCGCCTGCCTGGACATGCAGGGCGACAGCCTGCAGTCCCCAGGCTTCAAGGACTTCGACTGCTACCTGTTCGGCAACGAGGCGCGCGGCGTGCCGCGCGAGCAACTGACGGCGCTGGCTGCCCAGCCGTTCACCATCCCCGGTAGCGGCGCCATCGAGTCGCTCAACCTGGCGGCGACGGTGAACATGTGCCTGTACGAGCTAAGCCGCTGAGTTCAAGCACAACTATCGGCTGGCAAGGAAGCTGACCAGCTGGCGGGCATGCGGCGACAGCGCCTCCCGGCTGCGGATGCAGATGCGCAGCTCGCGGGTGGCCCAGGTATCCTCCAGCGGCACTATGCGTACCGGCAGCTCCTGGGCGCAGCGCGCGGCGGCCGCCTCCGGCAGCATGGCGATGCCGACGTCCTGAGCCACCAGCTGGGCGCCCGCACCCGGACCTTCAGCGGCATCACATAGTGCGTCGCCATGCCCTCGATGAAGCGCTGCATGGCGCGTTCGGCCGGCAGGCAGACGAAGGGAAAGCCCAGGGCATCGCGCAGCGGCGCCATCTGCCGTTGCGCCAGGGCGTGCTGGCGGGGTACCAGCAGCACCAGCTTGTCGTCGCGAAAGGGCAGGGACAGCAGGCCACCGGTGGGCAGGTTGCCGTCGTACACGCCGATCTCGCAGTCGCCGGCCTGCACGGCCAGGAGAATCTCGCTGCTCTTCTGCTCGACCAGCTGCAGGTCGACTTCCGGGTAGTCGGCCAGGAAGGGGCCGAGCGCGGCGGGCAGGAAGGTGCTGTTGGCCACGGTAGTGGCGGCCAGGCGCAGGCTGATGCGCTCGGCGCCGGCCAGCTCGCGCAGGGTCTGGTGCAGTTTCTCGGCTTCGCCCAGCACGCCGCGGGCGCGCTCCAGCACCAGGCGGCCGGCCGGGGTCGGCTGCATGCCGTCGGCCCTGCGCAGGAACAGGCTCAGCCCGCAGCGCTGCTCGAACTGGCGCAGGCGCGTACTGGCGGCGGACACGGCCACCGGCACGCTGGCGGCGGCCTTGCTCAGGCTGCCGCTGGAGGCGATGGCGATGAGCAGGCGCAGGTCGGCGAGATCGAAGTGCACGGCGTTCTCCTAGTCAGAAGGCTGCGTTCGCCAAATAGCGATTCTGGCCGGTTGGTCTTCTGTTCAGAATAAGGTTTGTGCCCGCCTGCCGGAACTCCCATGGAAACCCTCACCCAGCACTATCGTCTCTGGCTCAACGACGGCCGCCTGTTCGCCGTGCTGTCCGCCGCCGGCTTCAGCCTCAAGGCCATCTTCGTCAAGCTCGCCTACGCGGCCGCACCGGTGGACGCCATCACCCTGCTGGCCATGCGCATGGGCCTGGCCCTGCCGCTGTTCCTCTGGCTGCTGTGGCTGAGCCGCGGCAACGGCGGCGAGCCGCTCGGCTGCGCCGGGGTGCTGCGCGTGCTGTTGCTCGGCATGCTCGGCTACTACCTGTCCAGTCTGTTCGATTTCTATGGCCTGCAATCCATCAGCGCCGGCCTGGAGCGCCTGATCCTGTTCTCCTTCCCGACCCTGGTGCTGTTGCTCCAGGCCCTGGTCAAGCGCGAGCGGCCGAGCCGGCGCACCCTGCTGGCGATGGCCGTGTGCTACGCCGGGCTGGGCATCGCCTTCGTCCACGATCTGCGCATGGAGGGCGCCCGCGCGCAGATCATCCAGGGATCGGCCTGGGTCTTCGCCAGCGCCATCACCTACGCCCTGTACTACTTCGGCACTGGGGTGATGGTGCAGCGCCTGGGCTCCATGCGCCTGGCCGGACTGGCCGGAACCGCGTCGGCGCTCATGGTACTGGCGCATTTCGCCATCGGCGGCGATGTGGCGCAGCTGGCCGGCCTGCCCGGCGAGGTGTGGGGCCATGCGGCGCTGATGGCGCTGCTGTCCACCGCGCTGCCGATCTACTGGATGGCCCTGGCGGTTTCGCGCATGGGTGCCGCGCACACCGCCGCCATCGGCAACCTGGGCCCGGTGTTGACCATCCTGGCGTCCTGGGCGCTGCTCGGCGAGGCGGTTTCACTCCTGCAGTTGGCGGGACTGGCGCTGGTGCTGTTGGGCATTTCCCGCCTGCGCCCGGCGCAGCCGGCCAAGTAATCGGGGGCGAGTCCACAAAAGCGCGACGCGGCGCGGCACCAGGCTTGGCCTAGCGGCCCGGTTGTGTTCCCATCGCGGAACAAAAACAACAAGGGCGAAAAACGTCCATGCAACCGAGCGAAGCGCCGGTCCTGCTCTATCTGTGGGACAAACGCACCTTCTATCTCAGTTCCTTCGCCGAGCCTCTGCAGCTGTCGCAGGCCGCCGCCATGCTGCTGGTGGCGCTGGACGGCGAGATATCGATTCACTGCCAGGGCGATACCCTGACCTGCCGCAGCGGCCTGGTCCCGGCGGGTCTGGAGCTGGTCGTGGACAGCCACGACTCGCGGGTGGCGATCACCTACCTCGACGCCTTCGGCGAGGATCATGCCCTGCTGGCCCTGCGCATGGCCGGCCGGCGTGGCCCGCTGCACTTCGCCCTGGACGACGAGGCAGCGGTGATCGCCCGCTTCGACCAGTTGCACCGCAGCAGCGCCGAGCCGCAGCAGGTGCACGACTGGCTGGAACAGCTGATCAACCCGCATGGCGAGCCGCCGCCGGGCTTCGTCTGCGACCCGCGCATCGTGCGCGCCGTCGAGCTGATCAAGGCCGATGTGGCGAACAACACCTCCATCGATCAGCTGGCCGAGCAGGTGGGGCTCTCGGTGCCGCGCCTGACCCAGCTGTTTCGCCGCCAGATCGGCGTGCCCATCCGCCGCTATCGCCAGTGGCATCGTCTGTTTGTCACCAGTGTCGGCGTGGCGCGCGGCATGAACCTCACCGACGCGGCGCTGGCCGCCGGTTTCACCGACTCGGCGCATTTCAGCCACACCTTCCGCAGCATCGTCGGCATGAGCCCCACGGCGGCACTGGCGCAGCCGCGGGGAATTCGTCTGTTCGCCGGTTGAGGAATAGGGCAAGCTGCGTGACTCCAGAAGCCACCGAGCCCCCATGCACCCCAGCGACTTCCCCGACGACGCCGCGCAGACCGAGCGCACCCGCGAGACCATCCTGCGCTATCACCTGAGCTGGAAGCAGCGCGATCTGGAGGCGGTGCTGGCGCTGTATCACCCGGACGTCGAGTACAACGATTTCTTCCAGCAGCGCAGCATGCGCCTGGCCGAACTACGCGACTATGTGGCGGACAACCTGCCGCGGCGCCCCGGCGAGTTGCTGGAGCATGTCGACCGCATCCGTATCGATGGCCACACCGCGTTCATCCAGTACCGTTTCGCCCTGCAGGGCAGCGGCGGGTTGGCGTCCTTCCGCACCGGTGAGGCGATCACTGTGCGCGACGGGCTGATCTGGCGCATCAACGAATACGCGACGCTGGTGCACGAGGCGCGGCCGAGCGCGGCGGGCGGCGGCGCGCGTCCGGCCGCCAGCCGCCTGGGCCTGTCCGCGCGCCAGTTGAGCCTGCTGGCGCAGGACCTGCAGGAGTACTTCCAGCGCCACAAGGCCTTCCTCGATCCGGAGCTGGACCTGCAGCAGGTGGCCGCCGTCACCGGCTACAGCCGCAACCAGATCTCCCACCTGCTCAACCAGGTGCTGGGGCAGAGCTTCTACCGCTACGTCAACCAGGCGCGCCTGCAGCATCTGCTCGATGGCCTGCAGGCCGGTGGCGACCCGGGGCGCATCGACGAGCTGGCCTTCGCCGCCGGCTTCAACTCGCTATCGGCTTTCTACAAGTGCTTCCGTGAGCGCCTGGGGATGACGCCCAAGGCCTATCTCAAGCAAATTTCCATGCGGGCCCGCACGCAAGACAAGCCCTGAGTCGCCTCACTAGTCTCTGCCCATCGATTGATTGGCGGAGACTTCCCGATGAGCCAGTGGCGCACTATCAGCCTGTGGGTGGACCAGCTTGACGAGCCGCTGACCGCGCGGCCGAGCCTGCGGGCCGATATCCAGGCCGACGTGGCCATCGTCGGCGCCGGCTACACCGGCCTGTGGACCGCCTATTACCTCAAGCGCCAGGCGCCGCAACTGCGCATCGTGGTGCTGGAGGCCGAGACTGCCGGCTTCGGTGCCTCCGGGCGCAACGGCGGCTGGCTGATGGGCAATATCCTCGGCGAGGACCGCCTGCTCGCCGGCCTGCCGAGCGAGGCGCGGCGCGCCGCCTTCGAGCTGCTGCACGACATTCCCGACGAGGTGGCGCGGGTCACCGAGCGCGAGGGCATCGCCTGCGACCTGCGCAAGGGCGGGGTGCTCTACTGCGCGGCGCGCTATCCCGAACAGCTGAGTAGCCTGCAGGACCATCTGCAGCACCTGCGCGAGCTGGGCCTGGGCGAGGACGACTACCGCTGGCTGGAGCCCGATGAGCTGGCTGTACAGCTGCGCCTGGCCAACGCCTATGGCGCGCTGTACAGCCCGCACTGCGCGACTATTCATCCCGCCAAGCTGGTGCGCGGACTGGCGCGCTGCGTCGAGGGCTTGGGCGTCGAAATCTACGAGCAGAGCCGGGTGCTCGACTGGCAGCCAGGGCGGGTGAAGACCGCGATGGGCAGCGTGCGCGCCGACTGGCTGGTGCCGGCCGTGGAAGGCTACGCCGCCGAGCTGCCGCCACTGGGGCGTCACCAACTGCCGGTGCAGAGCCTGATAGTGGCCACCGAGCCGCTGCCGGCGGATGTCTGGGCCGAGATCGGTCTTGCCCGCGGCCAGGCCTTCGGCGAGGCCAGCCGCCAGGTCACCTATGGCCAGCGCAGCGCCGACGACCGCCTGGTGTTCGGCGCCCGCGGCGGCTACCGCTTCGGCGGCCGCCTGCGCACGAACTTCAACCTCAGCCAGGGCGAGCGCGATCTGCGCCGTCATCTGCTCGGCGAGCTGTTCCCGCAGCTGCGCAATGTGCGTTTGAGCCACGCCTGGGGCGGCAATCTGGGCATGGCGCGGCGTTTCCGCCCGCACATGCTGCGCGACTCGCGCCAGCGCATCGCCCTGTCCGGCGGTTACGGCGGCGAGGGCGTCGGCGCCAGCAACCTGGGTGGGCGCACCCTGGCCGCGCTGATCCTCGGCCAGGACAACGCCCTGACTCGCCAGCCCTGGGTACTGAGCGATTCCAGCCTCTCCAGCCTGCCCGGCTGGGAGCCCGAACCCTGCCGCTGGCTCGGCTACAACGCCATCATCCAAAGCTTCGTGCACGAGGACCGGGTGCTGGCCGACCCCTCCAGCCCGCCCTGGCGCCGGCGCCTGGCCCGGGGCGTGGCGGGCCTGATGGAAGGTTTCATGAAATGACAGCGGAGAACCCGATGAGCATCGACCACTTCAAGAACACCGCCGAATTGCCGTTGGGCGACGAGAGCCGAGTGGCCGTGCCGCTCGGCGAGCCGGTCGCGCAGACCCGCAGCCACAGCGTCGAGCGCAGCGACGGCGTCGAGGCCGGCGTCTGGGAATGCAGCCCGGGCCGTTGGCGCCGGCAGATCGTGCAGCAGGAGTTCTGCCACTTCATCGCAGGCCGCTGCACCTTCACCCCGGACGGCGGCGCGCCGATCGAAATCAGGGCCGGCGACGTGCTGATGCTGCCGGCCAATACCTGCGGGGTGTGGGACATCCAGGAGACCCTGCGCAAGAGCTATGTGCTGATCCTTTGAGTGGCACAGTCCACCGAGCCCTTACCGAACAACAACAATCGAAGAGGTCACTGCCATGCTGAAGAAACTTCTCCCGCTGTTGCTCGCGGCGTCCGCCGCCCAGGCCGCCGAGGGCGTGCGCATCTACAACTGGACCGACTACATCGCCCCGGACACCCTGAAGAACTTCGAGAAGGCCAGCGGCCAGGCCGCCCAGTACGACGTCTACGACAGCAACGAGACCCTGGACGCCAAACTGATGGCCGGCCGCTCCGGCTACGACGTGGTGTTCCCCTCCAACCACTTCATGGCCCGGCAGATTCAGGCCGGTGCGCTGAAGAAGCTGGACCGCAGCAAGCTGCCCAACTGGAGCAACCTCGATCCCCTGCTGTTGAAGGCGCTGGAAGGCAACGACCCGGGCAACCTGCATGGTTTCCCCTACCTGTGGGGCAGCACCGGCATCGGCTACAACCTCGACAAGGTCAGGGCCGTGCTCGGCGAAGGCGTGGCGCTGGATTCCTGGGAGCTGATCTTCAAGCCCGAAAACATGCAGAAGCTGGCCCAGTGCGGGGTGGCCATCCTCGACAGCGGCCCGGAGCTGCTACCCATCGCCCTGCATCAGCTGGGCCTGCCGCACCACAGCCAGGACCTCGAGCACTACCAGCAGGCCGAGGCGCTGCTGCTGCAGATGCGCCCGAACGTGCGCTACTTCCATTCCTCCAAGTACGTCGGCGACCTGGCCAACGGCGATATCTGCCTGGCCGTGGGCTTCTCCGGCGACATCATGCAGGCCGCCAGCCGCGCCGCCGAGGCCGGCAACGGGGTGAGGATCGAGTACGTGATTCCCAAGGAAGGCGCGCCGATCTGGTTCGATATGGTCAGCATGCCGGCCGACGCGCCGAACGAGGAGGCCGGCTACGCCTTCATGAACTACCTGCTGCAGCCGCAAGTGGCCGCCGCCATCAGCAACCATGTGCACTACGCCAATGGCAACCAGCAGGCCGACAGCCTGGTCGAGCCGGCGCTCAGGGCCGACCACAAGGTCTACCCGCCGCAGGAGGTGATGGCCAAGCTGTACGCCCTGGAGGCCATGCCGGCGCAGGTCGATCGGGTGCGCACGCGCATCTGGAGCAAGGTCAAGAGCGGTACCTGACTCGGCGGCCGTCGGCAGGCCCGTATTTGCGGGCCTGCGCCTGCTCGACCGGCAAGCGGCGTCTATAGTCATTGCTGGGAGGTCGTCGAGGCAGGAGGCGTGATGTTCAACCCGTTCCCGGCTGGTCTGGTCGAAGCGCTGAGCATGGTGGTGCGCCAACGCCTGCCCGAGGCGCTGGGCGACCTGCTCAAGGCGCTGGAACTGGCACTGGCCGAGCAGCACCTGCGCGCCATCTCCAATCAGGAGGCCCAGGCCTGCAGCGATTTCCAGCGCATCTGCGCCCGCCAGGGCAGCTGGCTGCAGGCCAGCGTCAGCGCCAGCATCTGCCGCCACCTGCCGCAATGCAGCGCGGCACTGGAGGAGCAGGTCAAGGTGCAGGACGAGTGGACCCTGGTGGACGACACCGAGGTCGAGGACATGCTGCTCGCCCGGCGCATGGTGCGCCAGCTGCGCGAGCGTCTGGGCAATCTGGAGTGGCGTGCCTGCGCCTGTCTCAACCGTATCGGCGGGCGGCACGTCGCCGATGCCGACCATCCCCTGTCCCTGGAGTTCCTGTTGCGTCAGCTGCAGGCCGGCCTGCGCCTGAGCGCCCAGCCCGAGGCGATACGCCAGCTGTTCGCCGAGCAGGCGGTGAACGTGCTCGGCGAGGCGCTGCGCGATTACTTCGAGGGCCTGGTGGCCCAGTTCGATCGCCACCGCATCACCCCATTACCGGAACCGGAGGAGCCGAGCCTCGCTCGGCATCACCCGCCATCCGCTCAGACGGCCTCGCCGCAGGCCACCTGGCAGGCCATGCGCAGCCTGCAGGGCGGCGGCGCCGTGAGCGGGGCTCAGGAGGAATCGCCGCCGGGCGGCCAAGAGGGCGCCCTGGGCGAGGCGCTCTCGCCCCTCTACCGCCAGGCGCCGCCGCGCCAGGGCTGGACCGCGTCGGAGCTGTTCGCCCAGTTCGAACGCCAGGGTTGCCAGCTCAGCGCTCGCCAGCGCGAGGACACCCAACTGGTCAGCGAGATGTTCCAGGCGCTGGGCGAAGAGGCGCGTATCGCCCCGGGGCTCAAGCCGGACTTGCAGCGCCTGCTGCTGCCGGTGCTGGAGTCCGCCCTCAACGACCCGGCGGCCATCGCCGATGGCAGCCACCCGGTGCGTGTCACCCTCGACCGCCTGCTGCGCCTGTGCGATCACTGCGAGCCGCCCAACAAGGCCCTGGAAAGCCGGGTGCAGCAGGTCATAGGACAGATGGTGGAGACCCCCGAGGCTTTCACCAGCCACGATGCCGAGCTGGACGAGTTGCTGCAGATGCAGCAGCGCGCCTACCGGCATGCCGCCGAACGGGTGATGCAGCAACACCGTGGCCGCGACATCCTGGAGAAGGCCCGTGGCGACGTGGCCGCGGCCATCTCAGGGCTGACCGGGGAGCAGATGCCCAAGCTGCTGCAGGACTGGCTGGATGCCGGCTGGCGCGAGATGCTGGTCAACGAGCTGATCCGCAGTGGCGACGAGGACTACTCCTGGCGGGTCGATCTGGCGCTCACCAGCCTGCTGGCCAAGCGCCTGCAGGAGGGCGAAGAGGAGCAGGCGGGGATGGACCCGGTGGCGCGCACCTTCGACATCGACCACATGCTGCAGTTGCTCAAGCGGCGCATGGACGAGTTCGGTGGCGGGCATTTCCAGCATGGCCCCGTGCTGGGGCAATTGCGCCGTCAACTGCTCGGCGAGGAGCAGGTCGAGTTCATCGCCCGGCCCCCCGAAGCGCCGCCGCGCCCCGCGGTTCCGGCCGAGCACCAGCGCTGGCTGGAGCGCCTGCAGGCGCTGAAACAGGGCGACTGGCTGCACGATGCTCAGGGCCAGGCGCTGCAGCTGATCTGGGTCAATGCCGAGCGGGATCACTACGTGCTGGTCGACCCTCGCGGGCACGAGGCGGGCGACTACTGCGCCGCGGAGATGAGCGAGAAGCTCGCCGACGGCAGCCTGATGATCGGCGAGGCGGCCAGCGGCGGCGACAACCTGATCCAGCGCACCCTGCAGGACATGGTCGGGCGCCTGTACCGGGAGATCGCCCATGCGCGCAGCCACGACGAACTCACCGGCCTGCTCAACCGCCGCAGTTTCGACAGCGCGGTGGCCCAGGCGCTGTCCACCGGCCGGCGCTCGGCCTTCCTGATGCTGCATCTGGACCAGTTCAGCCTGATCAACAGTCACGTCGGCCCGGTGGCCGGTGATGCCTGCCTGCGCCAGGTGGCGACCTGCCTGGGCGAGCACCTGCCCGCGCAGGGTAGCCTGGCACGCATCGGCGGCGTGGAGTTCGCCAGCGTGCTGCCGGACTGCGCCGGCACCGCCGCGGTGGAGTGGGGCGAGCGGATGCGCGTGGCGGTGGAGAGCGCCGGCTTCACCTGGGACGGCCATCGTCATGGTCTGTCCCTGAGCATCGGCGTGGTCGAGGCGGAAGAGCATCACGATGTCGCCAACCTGCTGTGCGACCTGCATGCCGCCTGCAACGTGGCCAAGGAGCTGGGCCGCAACCGGGTGCACCGCTTCGACCGCGAGGCCGACGAGGCGCGTACCGGGCTGCTGGCCATCGCCGCGCGGGTGGACGACATAGTCGAGCGCGAGGACCTCTCGCTGCGCGTGCAGCAGATCGCCCCGACCGACCCGCAGGCCGAGGAGCTGCCGCACTACGAGCTGCTGCTGGTGATGCAGAACGAGCTGCAGCTGCAGGACTTCATCGCCGCTGCCGAACGCTACAACCGCATGGCCAAGGTAGATCGCTGGGTGCTGCGGCGCATCTTCGCCGAGCTGGAGCGCTGCCCGCAGATCTGGCAGCACAGCTCGGGCCTGTCGATCAACCTGTCCGGCAGCAGTCTCAACGACGACCGTCTGCTGGCCTTTATCGAGAGCCTGTTCGAACGCTACCCGGTGGACCCGCGGCGCATCTGCTTCGAACTCACCGAAACCACCGCGGTGGCCAACCTGGCCAAGACCGCCGACCTGGTGCGCCAGCTGCAGCGCGCCGGCTGCACCTTCTCCATCGACGACTTCGGCGTCGGCTTCTCCAGCTACGACTACCTCAAGCGCCTGCCGGTGGACTACGTGAAGATCGACGGCAGCTTCGTCAAGGAGATCGAGCGCTCCAGCGGCGACCTGGCCATGGTCCGCTCGATCAACGAGATCGCCCACGCCCTGGGCCGACGCACCATCGCCGAGTACGTGGAGACGCCCGCGATCCGCAGTCGCCTGGCCGAGCTGGGCGTCGACTATGTGCAGGGCTTCGGCGTGCAGCGCCCGCGCACCCTGGGTGACTGGCTGGCGAGCGTCGAGGAAGCGGTCAGCCTGTCATCCTAGGAGAGGCCCCCGGGCATGCCCTGGGGGCCTCTCGTTCAGCGGCGGTCGATGCGGTACAGGGTGGTGGTACCGCTGACCTCGTTGCCGACCACCAGCAGGGGCACGCCGGGGATCGGGCTGTGCCGCGCGTCGATCACCAGCAGGCCTTCCGGGCCCAGGTCGCCGGCCTGCGCGGCCGGCGGCTGCACGCTGGCGTCGCGGTTGCCGACCAGCTCGACGAAGCGCGGCGCCTGCGGCCGGCTCAGATCGTAGACCATCACCGCGCTGAGGCGCTCCAGGCCGATGAAGGCGTAGGGCTTGCCCCACAGCCTGGCCACGGTCACACCCTCCGGCTCCGGGCCCTTGTCGTCACTGCGCCCATCCGGGCTGTTGTCCTTGTGGTTGCTGTTGAACAGGGCCGGCATGCGCGCGGCGCTGATCTTCTCGAAGTCGGCGCCGCTGTCGTAGAGCTGGCGGCCGTCGCTGCTCCACACCGAGAAGGAGCGCGCACCGAAGGCGTAGATGGCCTCGAAGGTGCCGCTCTGCGGGTTCAGCCCGCTGGCCTTGCTCACCGTCAGGCGGCCGAGGTTGGCGTTCTGCTTGAGGTCGGCGGAGTCGGGGAACTTGAGCGGGTCCAGCACATAGGCCGAGCTGCCGAGCCGGGTTTCCTCGCTGTAGCCGGAATAGGCGCGCGCGTCGCCTTCGTTGGCGGTGACCAGGTAGGTGCGCCCGCGCTGGCGGAAGCTGGCGATGGCGTCGGGCTGGTACAGGCCGCGCACCGGCCAGTTGCGGATGTTCACCGCGCCGTCCTTGTCGCTGGCATCCAGCTCGTTGCCCGCCAGGCCGTGATCCTTGTAGCCCAGGCCGCGCACGGCCACCACGCGGGCGGCGGCCACGTCGATCTCGGCGATGGCGTTGTTCTCCTGCAGGGTCACCCAGGCGCGGCGGCCGTCGTGGCTGAGGGTGATGTATTCGGGTTCGAGGTCCTGGGCCACGCTGGCATTGGGGCCGAACACGCGGATAGACGGGTCCAGGCTCTCGCGGCCGAAGGCGCGGAAGTCTGCGGTGCGCACATGGCGTTGGCTCAGACGCTGCGGGCGGCGCGGCAGGTCGATGATGCTCACCGAGCCCTCCGGGTCGCTCAGGTAGTCGTCGCTCGGTTCGCCCTCGTTGGCCACCAGGATGCGCTTGCCGTCCGGGCTGAAGGTGAGCATGTCGGGCTGCGCGCCGACCGTCACCGCGCCCAGCAGCTGGCCGTCGGCATCGAGCAGCACCACCTGGCCCGGCTCGGTCTTGACCGCGTTCTCCACGGCGGCGGCGACCAGGCCCCGGTGCACGGCGACGCTGTTGACCACGCGGCCATGGGCCGACAGGTCGACGCTGAACAGCAGGCTCGGCTGGCTCGGCGCGCGGATGTCCAGCACGTCGATCTTGCCGCTGGCGGCGTTGACCACGAACAGGCGCTGGGTCTGCGCGTCGTGGGCGACTATCTCGGCGGCGCTCTGCTCGAACAGGCCGCTGCGATAGGTGCCGAGGGCGGTGAAGGCGAGCGACTCGGCCTGGGCGGCGGCCGGCAGAGCGGTGGCGAGCAGGCCGCTCAGGGCGAGGGTGGCGGTGAGGCGGGTCAGGCGCATGACAGACTGTCCTTGGCTGAGATAAAGCCGCCAGCCTGACAGGTCGATATGGCCGAACGGTGACCGGCGGATGACGCCGGGGTGACGCTTCAGTCCAGCGCGCGGCGCAGCTCGGCGAAGTCCGGGCGCTGTTGTGGGGCAGTCTGCAGGCAGGCCTGCGCCAGCGCGGCCAGGCGGGGCGGCGGCGCGTCGCAGCGCTGCAGCAGCTCCTCCAGGAGGATGCCGAAGGCGCGGCTCTCCAGGCGCTGCAGGGCGATGCCCTGGGCGCTGGCCGGGGTAAAGAAGGAGGCGGCGCCGAAGTCGCTGAGGCGGCAGTCATGACCGTCGACCAGCAGGTTGTGCGCGTACAGATCGCCGTGCAGGATGCCGCGCCCGTGCAGGTGCGCCAGCGCGCCGGCCACGCCACGGGCCAGGGCCTGCACCTGTTCGGCGGCGAAGCGCTGCTGCGGCGCATAGCAGTCGCGCGTGCAGCTGCTCAGCGAGGGCGGCCCGGCCAGCGCGCGAAAGCGCGGCTCGAGCAGCTCCAGCAGCAGGCCCTGCGGCTGGCCGGGCTCGTCCTGCAGCGGGCCGATCACCGGCAGCAGCTGCGGGTGGCGCCCGGCGGCGAGGCAGGCGGCCATCTCGCTGTGCGGCAGGCCGTCGCTGGTCATCTGCCCCCTGAACAGCTTGACCGCCACCGCGCGGCCGTTGTGCTGGGCGCGGTGGATCAGCCCGCTGGCGCCCTGGCCCAGCAGCTCGCCCAGGGCCAGGCCGGCGCGGGCGATCGGCGCCTGCGGATGCTCGGCCAGGGCGGCGGCCTCGGCCCGGTCGCTGCCCGGGTTGCCGGCGAAGGCCAGCCAGGCCAGGCGCGGCAGGCGCGGCAGCCAGTCAGGCAGGGCCTCGATACGGTTGGCGGCGATGCGCAGCAGCTCCAGCTGCTGCAACTCTGCCATGCCCTGCGGCAGCGCCCGCAGGCGATTGCCGGCCAGCATCAGTTTCTGCAGGCGCGGGCGCCGGCCCAGCTCTTGCGGCAGGGTCTCGATGCGGTTGTCGGTGAGAATCAGCCAGCGCAGCTGCGGCGGCAGGGCGGCGGCCGCCACCCGCGCGATGCGGTTGGCCTTGAAGCCGACCATCTCCAGCTGCGGGCAGTCGCCCAGCACTTCCGGCAGCGAGTCGAAGGCATTGTCCGAGCAGAAGATCACTTTCAGCCGGTGCAGGCGCGGCAGGTCGTGGGGCAGGCTGCGCAGGCGATTGCCGCTGAGGTTGAGCACTTCCAGGCTGTCGGCCAGGGCGAAAATCTCGCGGGGGAATTCGCCGAGGTCGGCGCTCAGGTCCAGGCGCGCGATGCCGGCCAGCTGGCCGCTGCGCAGTTGCTCCAGGCTATGCATGTCAGTCGTTGTCCAGCAGTTCCAGGCGCAGGCGGCGCGGCAGGTGGTCGGAACCCAGGTCCGGCCCCAGACTCTGCTCGGCCACCCGCCAGGGCCCGCGGGCCAGCACCTGGTCGATGGCGATGCCCAGCCAGCCTTGGCCCCAGGTGGGCCAGGTGGCGCGCAGGTCGCTGGCGCGATACCAGCCGAGATCCTCGACCTGGCGCAGGCCGTGCGACCAGGGGCTGGCGTTCAGGTCGCCGACCAGCAGCCCGGGCAGCCCGGTGGCGGCATTGCGCTGCAGCAGCACCTGCAGGCCCAGGTCGCGCTTGTGCTGCCAGTAGGGCGAGAGCGGCGGCATCGGGTGTGCCAGGGTCAGGGCCAGGTCGTGTGCGCCGGAGTCTACTTGCGCCTCGATGGCAGGAATGCCGTCGCCGTCCACCTGTACGCGCGGCTGTACCAGCGGCAGGCGCGACAGCAGCGCCAGGCCGAAGGGCGAGTCTTCCGGGGCCAGCAGGCGATGTGGGTAGTCCGCCCAGCGCTGCAGCTGTGCGGCCATGGCCGGGCTGACTTCCTGCAGCAGCACCAGATCGGCCGGCTGGGCGTCGAGCCAGGCGCGCAGGGCGCCGGCATCGTCGCTCTGCTGCAGGTTGGCGCTGACCAGCTGCAGGCTCAGGCGCGCCGCGCCGGTCTGCGGCGGCAGCGCCGTGGCCAGGCTCAGCCAGGGCAGGGCGAGCAGCGGCAGCAGAAGCAGCCAGCGCGGGCTGCGCCGCGCCAGCAGCGCCAGGCACAGCGGCAGCAGGCCCAGGTACAGCCATTGCCAGTGGCTGAGCAGGTCGAACAGCCAGGCCAGGTGTTGCGAGTGGGGCGCCGCCAGCGCCGTCAACCAGGGCGACAGCAGGCCCGCGGCGCTGGCGAGGGCGAGCAGGCGCAGCATCAGCCGCGCAACCTGCTGGTGTTGACCAGCTCCACGGCGCGCGCGCGCAGCTGGCCGCAGCCGCCATCGACGTCCTGGCCGGCGCTGTTGCGCACCTTGGTCAGCACGCCACGGCTGTGCAGGTAGCGCACGATCTCGACGATGCGCTCGCCGTCCGGGCGCTGGTAGTCGTCGCCTTCCAGGCTGTTGAAGGGGATCAGGTTGAGCACCGCGTACTTGCCCTTGAACAGGCGCAGGATCGCGTCCAGCTCGTCCTGGCCGTCGTTGATGCCCTTGAGCAGGGTCCACTGGTACTGGATCGGGTAGCCGACCTGACGGGCATAGGCCTCGCCCAGCTCGATCAGTTCGGCCGGGGCGATCTTCGGCGCCTTGGGCAGCAGGTGCTCGCGCAGCTCGGCCTTGGTGGTGTGCAGCGACAGCGCCAGGGCCGGCCTGACCCGCTGCCGGGGCAGGCGCTCGAACACCCGCGGGTCGCCGACGGTGGAGAACACCAGGTTCTTGTGGCCGATGCCGCCGTCGGTGCCGAGCACGTCGATGGCCTCCAGCACCTGTTCCAGGTTATGCGCCGGCTCGCCCATGCCCATGAACACGACTTTCTTCACCGGGCGCAGGCGCCGCGCCAGCACCACCTGGGCGGCGATCTCGGCGCTGCTCACCTGACGCAGCAGGCCGCTCTTGCCGGTCATGCAGAAGCGGCAGCCCACGGCGCAGCCGACCTGGGTGGAGACGCACAGGCCGTCGCGCGGCAGCAGCACGCTCTCGACCATCTGGCCGTCGCCCAGCTCCACCAGCAGGCGCGCCGAGCCGTCGCCGCCGGGGTGGCTGGAGCGCACCCGGGCCAGGCCTTCCAGTGTTTCGCCGAGCTGCGGCAGGCCGTGGCGCACGGACAGCGGCAGGAAGTGTTCGCTGTGCTGGCGGCGGGTGCCGGCATTCAGCGGCTTGCCCTGCAGCCAGGCACGCAGCACCCGGCCGCTATGGGCGGGCAGGGCGCCGAGGTCGGCGAGACGTTGCTGAATATCGGAGATGCGCATGGGGCGCGCATGCTACCACCGGGCAGCGGCGGCGCGTAGGGCTGGTCGTCAGGCCTGGAAGTGCAGGGCCAGCCAGATGGCGTCCGTCGAACATTCGGCGACCCGGTGCCGGCAATGGGCGGCGATCAGCAGGGCATCGCCGGCGGCCAGCGCCAGCTCGCCGTCATCGAACTGCAGGCGTGCGCTGCCGCGCAGCAGGGCCACCCACTCGGGGCGTGGCTGGTCGTACCAGAAGCCCTGCGGGCTGGCCTGACCGTGGGAGACGATCTGCTCCAGCAGCAACTGCTCGCTCTGCAGCAGCGGTGTGAAGCTCTCGCGGGTCGAATCGGACGACGGTGACTGGTACAGAGAGGTGACTTGCGGCAGCATGGCGGCCTCGCGAATGGTCGGGCCCCCAGCATAGCCCGTAGCGCCCTGGAGTTATCGATGAAATTCATCCACCAGCGCGAGCATCTGGAGGAGGGCGACACCGTCGTCATCCAGTGCTCGCAGCCCTGCAATATCCGCCTGATGAACGACGCCAACTTCCGCTCGTTCAAGAATGGCGGCCGTCACACCTACCACGGCGGCGCCTTCGACCGCTTCCCGGCGCGCATCAAGGTGCCCAGCGACGGCTTCTGGAACATCACCCTGGACACCGTGACCCGGCGCGCCATCAGCGTCACGCGCAAGCCGAAGATGGAGTATTCGATTCGCTACGTGCGCGGCAAGCGCGTCGGTATCTGAGTCGCCTCGCGTACCTGGCGGCGCAGCGGGTGCAGCAGCAGGCCGAGGCTATCGTGCTGGCCCGGCGCCTGCGCTGCGTCGACGCCGACCCGGGCCGGCGCGCCCTGCAGGCGGAAAGTGCCGAACAGCTGATCCCACAGCGGCAGGGCGGTGCCGAAGTTGAGCGCTTCCTCGACTCGCACGCTGTGATGCCAGCGGTGCAGTTCGGCGCTGCCGATCAGGTAGTTCAGCCAGCCCAGGGTGCCGCGGGTGTTGGCGTGGGTGGCGAAGGACTGGGTCTGGCTGAATAGTCCGGCCAGGGCGATGGCCTGCGGGTCGAAACCCGCCAGCCAGAGCGGCAGCACATGCACGCTCTTGCGCAGCAGCAGGTCCAGGGGATGGGTGGTGAGGTTGTTGGTCACGTTCAGCGCGGCGGGGCGATGGTGGACGAAATGCACCCGCCACAGCCAGCCGCCGCGATGCTTGAGGCGATGCAGCCAGTAGTCGCCGAACTCGCCGAGCAGGGCCGCGAGCGGCACCGCCAGCCACAGCGGCAGCGCGGCCGCGGGGCCCGGGGCGTCGGCGTTGAGGCCCATCGCCAGGCCGCGGATCAGTAGATCGGCCAGGCCATCGGCGCCGAGCAGGGTGATGGCGAACAGGGCGTCGCGGCGGCGGTCCGCCGGCTGCGCGCGCCAGTCTTCGCGGTAGGGCCAGCGCCATTCCCAGAGGGCGAACCAGGCCAGCACCAGCAACAGGCCGCCGAGCAGCAGGGCCAGGCTGCCCCAGTTCATGTGCAGGGCCAGCGCGGCCCAGCCGCTGGCCAGCAGCAGAGCGCCGAGGTGGGCCCAGTTGAGGCGGTGGAGGGGAGTGTTCATGCGGGCTGTCATCCATTGTGCGGTGGTGATAGTGGCCTGTTTGGCTAATTCGAATATCCAATTTCGGCGCCAGACTTCACCATCCGTCGTTGCCGCTCCTCGCCGTAGCTCTGCTACGACTCGTCGCGGCGCCTAGTCTGGCAAACTCTGGCACGCGAACTTGCATGCACGAATTAACCGCACAGGCCACTAGTTTTCCGCCGCTCACCCTCTGCACGCATTAACCTGGGTTTATGACCACCGATTCCCTACAGGATTGCCTGGCCTGCGCACCGCATCTGCTCGGCCAGCTCGAACGTCAACCGCAACTGGCCGAGCGCTGGCAGACCCTGCCGCGCCGCGAATTCGCCGCGGGGCAGGTGCTGCTGCGTGCGGGGCAGGAGGTCGAGCGGGTGTGGTTCGTCGCCGGCGGGCTGGTACGGGTGGCGCACCTCTCGGCGCAGGGCGTCGAGCGCAACGCGGCCTTCCATGCCGAGGGCAGTTGGGTCGGCTGGGGCACGCCGCCCTTCGCCACGACCAGCCCGGTGGACATCATCGCCCTGGAGCCGACCCAGGTGCTGGAGCTGAGCTATGCCGATCTGCGCCAGTGGCAGAGTGAGTTGCCGCTGGTGCAGGAGCTGCTCAGCGACGCCATACGCGCCGTGCTGGCGCGCAGCAGCCAGCGCGAGGCGGAACTCCTGCTGCTGGATGCCGAGGCGCGCTACCGCGCCTTCCTCGAACAACGCGGCGAACTGGCGGCGCGCATTCCGCTGCACCATGTGGCCAGCTATCTGGGCATCACCAATGTGGCGCTGTCGCGCATCCGCGCGCGCATGGGGCTGGTGCGGCGCTGAGGCCTGTGCTCAGCCGAGCAGTCGGGTGACCTGCTCGATGGCCTGGGTCTCGCGCTGCGCCCAATCGCCGCCGATATCCACCCAGGCATGGCCGCGGCCGATCAGCCAGTCGCGGCATTGCCGGTGAAACTGCTCGCGCTCGGCCAGTTGCGGTTGGCAGCGCTGGCCATCGTCGTGCCACTCGACGCCTTGCGGCGACAGCAGCAGATGCAGGTCGTAGCGGCGCTGCAGCAGGGCGGGTTCCAGCCAGTGCGGGCAGTCGCCGAACAGAATGCGACTCCAGAGGATATTGCTCAGCAGGTGGGTGTCGAGAATCAGCAGTTCGGGCGCGCGGGCGCGGGCGGCGTCCTCCCACTCCAACTGGCCGCGGGCGATGGCGGGGATGTCGGCCAGGCAGGTTTCCCTTTGTTCCTGGTCGATAAAGTGGCGCACGTACTCGCCGACCACCAGGCCGCCGAAGCGCCGCTGCAGGCGCTCGGCGAGGAAGGTCTTGCCGCTCGATTCGGGGCCGGTCAGCACCAGCACCTTCATGCCGGCTGCGACCGCGAGGCCCGCCACTGCTGCAGGCCGAGCAGGGCCAGGGCGATGAACACGCCGTACAGGCCGGCGGTCAGCCAGTAACCCTGGAAGGCGAAGAAGCCGACATAGAGCACATCGACGATGATCCACAGCAACCAGCATTGCCAGCGCTTGAGCGCCATCCACAACTGGGCCAGCAGGCTGAAGGCGGTGAGCAGGGCGTCCGGCCAGGGGTAGACGGCTTCGGTGAAGCGATCCATGGCCAGGCCCAGCAACAGGCCCAAGACCACGGCCATGGCCAGGCCAATGGCAATCTCTCGAGCGCTGGCGCTGCTGACCGGGCGCCGACCGCTCTCGTCGACGCCCTGGCCCCACTGCCACCAGCCATACAGCTGCATGGCGGCGAACACGCCGTGCAGCAGCACCGCCGAGTAGAGCTTGGCATCGAAGAAGAACCAGGCGTAGAGCAGCACCATGACCAGACCGATGGGCCAGCACAGCGGGTTCTGCCGCACGGTCAGCCAGACGGAGGTGATGCCGAGGGCGGAGGCGATGATTTCCAGGGGTGTCATACGAGGGGCTGAGCGATTGCGGGCGTTATGTTGGGAGGGCAGGTTAGCAATCTCATCGTCTGCTGACGAGGAGAGACGGCACCGACAAGAGCGCTGGTGCCGTTTGGGCAAGACTGTGCTGCGTAGTCTTCCGCTATTTAAGTGCAAGTGCTTTGAAAGCAGTGTCTATGTTTCTACCGGTGCGGAGTGACTCGATAATGAATTTTACAAAGAAGCCAATGACTTTTTCTTCGGTATCTTCGGTTAGGATTGGAAAGTTAATGCGACTATTGATGGCGGAGGTTATGCGTTTGGATATTGCCGAGAAATCGCCGCTGTCTACTCCCGAGCTAATGTCCTGGGCGTATTTCAATATGTGCGCTGGCAATAGCTTCGCTATGATGGAGTCCAGCTTTTCGACTGTCCAAAGTATCAGTGGGTCGTCAAATAGATCCAAGGGGCCTGTGGGGATAAGTCCATCGATAATGACGGCCAGTCGATTGATTTGGGTGGCGTTCAGTATGTGTCCGTCTTTTGTGGCTACGACGCTGGGTTTGGGGAGAGACAGATCGAGAGCATCAGCCGTTTTGGGACCTACAACACCATCGGCGGAGAGTTTGCTCGCTCGCTGAAACTGTTTGACGGCATCCTCTGTTACTTTTCCGAAAATTCCGTCGGCGGTGGTTTTTCCATCGATCTCTTTTTCTAGGGAAATTCTGAAGAAGACTTCCCGAATCTGGTGAAATACGCCGATCCCGTTGCCCGAGTTTCCCGATGAAGCAGATGACCTTCGCCGATGCCGAGTACGCCGGCAAGCGCAAGCAGAC
>NZ_JBDQQT010000022.1:0-44839 GCF_039888625.1 Pseudomonas sp. CAU 1711 | reverse complement strand
GGCTGCCGCGAGGTGCTTGCGGCGGCCAGAAACACCGTAATGAGCGAGCCATCTGGTCGATTTTGACCCACTGGCCGCTTTCAAAGTTGGCGAAGGCCGAAGTCAGCCAGAAAAACCGGTCTACTTCAGACCTTCCCTAGAGACCGAGACTATCTTCTAGACACTAGCAGGGCCTCTCCAGTGAGGGCACACCGCCCGCCTGCACTCCACAACTCCAAATACGCAGTAAAGTCTAATTCGACATCAACAAGCGGGCCGCCTATATACCAAGCGAGATAATAGTCTGCAGCCAATCCATAAAGAGCCTCGAACAAAGCATATGCTTCTTCTGTGTCTATAACTCTGCGCTCTCTAATCACATCCCCGAATAGCTCAAAAATCCAGAAATGCGGAATATCGTTCTTGAGAGCCTCATCTATAACCTCTACCTCAACCAGAAGAACCTCCGCCTCCTGGCATATGCACTGAAGCTCGGTGTCCTTAAGCAGAGCACACATTCTGCCCTGCTGTGCTAACCAGTGCCTCCCAAGTTCAATCAGCTCTGAATCCGAACTAATTTTCGAGGGCACCAAGTATATTGTTTCTTCAAGAGAACCCGAACCGATGACGAGTCTTGCCCTGTTTATTAGCTCCTCTTTGCGTGGAAAATAAGAAAATATTTTTCTGAGCTCATAATCTGAAGAGTGAGATTTTAACAGGCCCAAAAAATGGGATTTATCAAAACTAGCCCTACCCTCACAGAAGTCACACCAATCAGACAGCAAGGAACTCATCCTAGTTACCCCCTACCTTTGGCAAAGACGGCAAGAGCTTCGGGTCAATTTTCCATCGGTCACGCAAGGCTATAATGCCTGAGTTAAAGTCATCCAGCGATTTACTATTATCGACAACCTGCTTTAGTTCGTTATGGAACGTGCTAGACGCATATCCTCCGTGCCCACCAGGTTTTCCATCAATTGGACTGGTCCATTTTAATTCCGTTGTCTTCGTCCTGAATCGCTGAATTTCAGCCATCGACACCCCCCATTTCTTGAACTCGGGAGCCCGACACACCATGCACCATTCATGCAAGCCACCGGGTTGGCGTATTCTTGACTCTACCACTTCTCGAACTGCTTTGTTCTGCCAGAGAAGGTCAAGCTCCGTCGTAGACAAGTTATCAAACCAACTGCTGAACTCGCCATTTCTTACGCTTGGAACCTTGCCATTAGGCAGCAACTCATCCAACGAACGAGCGGCTGCATTCGCTGCAGCCTTCGATTCTTGGGCTAGGGCGTCAGCAAATTTCTTTTCTAAAGCCTCGGCTGCTTCCGCCGAAACGTTCTTTGTAACATTCGTGACAGCTTGCGCCTTGCCGGTCGGAGTCGGGAAGAAGAAGTCGATAGCAAGTCGCCCCCAATCGAGCAGTTTCTCGCCCGGCGTTTCCGGAATAAAGATTTGATCGCGCAGATCGGGATCTCGCCGCAGCATGTAGCTCGCGAAGAGCAATGTTTCCTGATCAAATCCTCGTACGGCGACCTCATCCTTGGTGGCCAGTGCTCCTAATGCCCCTAGCACCTTGCCCTGATCGATGCTTGCACCGCCTGTAGGACATAGCGGATCTTTCTTGCATCGTTCGGCCGCATCCTCAATGGCTTCTTCGGCATTCTCCTGATGGAGTATGTAATTGTAGGTGGTCGCATTCTTCGCGACCCACCCCCCCGTCTGCAGCGCCTTCTCATCCCCTCCCTGCGCCGCTGCCGTCAGCACACCGATCACCTGCGAGTTCATCGCCAGCAGGCTTTTCTTCTGCTCCGGGTCCATCTGCCCGTACCAATCGGACAGGCTATCGACGAGGGCTTCGTTCACACCGGCCGCCAGGGCGCCGGTCTTGAAGTCTCCGCCCGCCGCTTCTGCCGCCAGGCCGCCCATCACTGCGTGCAGTCCGATCTTGGCCGGGCTGCCGTCTTTCAGGTCCCATTTTCCAGCTGCCGACAGATCACCGACCAGGTTGAAGCCCGCCGCCGCAAAAGTATTGGCCAGGCTGCTGCGCAGGGCATCACTGATGCTGCTATTACCGCCTAGAGCGCGGTCCAGCAGAGTAGACGTACCGTTCTGCAGTAGCTGATTGCCGGCAAAGCGGCCAACGCCTTCCAGGCTTGAAAGGTCGATCGTGACCTTCCCGGTAAGCGGGTCGGTACTGGTCTTGAGTAACCCGTCAAATACCCCCGCGGTCAGCCCTGCGGTAACTCCCGATACCACATAGCCGCGGACAGCCTCTTTGGACGTGACGTCTTTAACAACCGCACCTAGATTGCCCCGATTGTTGATGGTGCTAGTGGCAGCATTTGATGCGGCAGAGCTGACTATTGTATTTGCGGCAGCGGCCTGCCAAGTACCTTGCGCCGCTCCTACCAAGCCAGCACCCGCCCCCCACGTAAGGTAGGTCACGATGATCGCGATGATCATCGCCGCGGCCCCACCCAGCCCGGAATGGCTGTACTTGAAGGATTGATGAATCTCCTTCACCCGCCGCCAGTCAACATCACCGCGTTTTTCGGCTTCCTTCAGCCAGGCCAGGCCAGGGTCCGCCGCAACCATCGCATCGATGGTCTGACTGACGCTCTGTTGGTTGACCTGCTTGATGTCGATCTTCAGGCCGTCGACGGCGCGGATGACGATGTCGCCCTTGGCGATCAGCTGGCTCTGTTGCAGGGTCTCGTCGGTGTTGCCCTTGCCCTCCATGGAGTTCCAGGCCCAGCTGCTCTTGCTCTTCTCGTGGACCTGCTGCTCGGTGTCTTTTACCCCCTCGAAGACGATGGCGCCGCCGCTGTCCAGGGTCAGGTCGTTGCCGCTCTCCAGGCGGGCGCGCTGGTAGCGTTGGTCGCCTTCGCTGACCAGGGTCAGGTCGCCGCCGGTGACGATCTCGGTGCCGACCTGGGTGGTGCGGGTCACCTGGTCCTTGCGGGCTTCCTTGCTGCCCCAGGAACCCTTCTTCTGCATGTCGTAGAGGCTGTGGTCGAGGTTCTCCGCCGCCAGCAGGCTGAGATCGTTGCCGGCGTAGAGATAAGCCTCCTCGCCCGCCTTGAGCTGGCTGGCGACCAGGGTCATGTCGCCCGTGGCGCTCATCAGCAGGTCGCCGCCGGCGCTCAGTTCGGCGCCCTGTTGGGTCACCAGGCTGCGTTCCTTGTCGACCCGCTTGCCGCCGCCGCGGCGGTGGGCCTCGTCGTGGCTTTCGTTGGCCGCCGATCCGATGAGGACGTCACCGCCCGCGACCACGCTCAGGTTCTGGTCGGCGCTCACCCGGCTGGCTATGACGGCCAGGTCGCGTTCGGCCGAGAGCGCCAGATCCCGCCCGGCGCTGACCTCGGAGGCGTGCTGGGTGATCTGCTCGACGCGGCTGTTGCTCTTGCGTGCCTCGCGCCGGGTCAGGTCGTGTTCCTGGGCGGAGAGGATCAGCAGGTCGCGGCCGGCGTCGAGGTTCAGGTCGCGCCCCGCAGTGAGGGCGCCGCCGATGTTGCGGATATCGCGCCCGGCTCCCAGCGTTAGGTCGTTTGCCGCTTCGATGCGGGAAGCGGCGCCGATGAAGTCTTCGCGATGGGTGTAGCCGCGTTGGGCGGACTCGTGGGTGGTGACGCTGCGCTCGTTGAGAATGTCGCCGGTCAGGGCAATGGCGCTGACGTCGCGCCCGGCGATGATGCCGCCCTGGGTGTTGCGGATGCTGTCCGTGGCCAGCAGGGACAGGCGCTCGTTGGCCTGCATCAACCCACTGTTGTTGATGTTGCCGGCGCTGATATCGAGGTTGCCGGTGGCGCGCAGGGTGCCCTGGTTGTTCAGCTCGCCGCCGGAGATCAACGTGACGTCGCGGCCCTGGATCAGAGCGCCGTTGGGCGCCAGGCGGCCTTCGCTCTGGGCCAGATAGAGCACCGGCACCAGCACTCGCTCGCCGGCCACCTCGTACTCCTCCAGCCAGACGATGTCGTGGGTCAGCGCGGCCACCTGCTCGGCGCTGAGGCTGACGCCCAAGCTGAGGTTGAGGGCCTGTTTGCTGGCGAGGGCGTTGTCCATCAGATGGCGGAACATGGCCTCGTCGCTGGTCAACCCGGCGAGGAAGCGCTGGCCGGTGCGGGCGACTATGGCCTCGCGGATCAGGCGTTGCTCGTAGAGGCCGTCGCCCAGGCGCTTCTGGGTGTTGTCCGGGGTGTAGCCGAGGTGGCCGAGCAGGTAGTCGGAGCCGAGGAACTGCTTGAGGTTGGTCAGCTCGGGGTTGGTTTCGATCAGGTATTTGTGGTTGGCGCGGGGCTGCGCGCTGCTGGGCAGGTTCTGCACGCCTCCCAGCTTCAGGGCGGCGGCATCGCTCGGGTTGCCGCCGCTGGCTTGCCCGCCCGACACGCGCCAGGCGCTGCCATTGGTCGCTGCTGGCCCTTGGGCCTGCTGCCCGCCGCCGACGGCGACCGCGCTGCCGACGATCGTGCTGTCGCCGCTCGCGCCCTTGGTCTGGCTGGCATTGCCGGCGCTGGCGGCCTGGCTATTGAGACGGAACAGGCCATGCTGGCCCTGCGGCAGGCTGAAGCCGGGTAGGGTCAGCGGGTTGATCTGTTGCTGGCGCAGGTCGGGCGGCAGCTGAGCGCTCAGGCTTACCGGGGTGGAGAAGCGTGAGCCGCCGACCCCCGTGTTGCCGGTGCGGGTACCGCCAGCCACATAGGCATAGCTGGGGCGAATCACCCCGCTGTCGATGCGCTGTGGGGCGGTGATGCTTACATTGCCACCGGCCTGGATGATGGCGGCGTACGTTTGGTTGCCCGAGGCGATGTTGGTAGTGGTGCGGAAGCGGGTCTGCTCGCGCTCCATACGCCCGATGAAGTGGGCAAGCGCAGCTTCCAGGCCGCCGAGGTTATTTGGGTTGTAGCCGGGGCTCAGGTACCAGTAGGTGGCGGTGAACTGGTTCGCTTCGGCCTGCCAGGAACCGATATTGCGGGTTCGCTCGGAGGTGAAGATCCGGCGGGTTTCGATCTCGCCAGTCTCGACCCCGGTGTTTTCCAGGCGCGTCAAGTTGGCCGTGATGTTGCCGCCGGCGCTGATCAGGCTGCTGCTGTTGGTCAGGGTGCCGCCAACCAGCTGGAGATCGCCACCGGCCTGGATACTGGAGGCCGCGCTGGCCTGGGTCACTTCCAGCTTGTCCCGCTCGATGATTTCCCATACGCCATTGCGCTTGCCGCTGCAGTCCCCTGCTCCGTAGTAGCCGCTGCAAGGCAGTTCGGTGATCTTCGCGGTGTACTTGCCGGCGTTGTCGATGTCGAGGATCGCGCGCGCGTTGTTGATTAGCGTGGCTTTCAGGCTGAAGTCACCCACGCTTTCCAGGGAGCCGGAGAGGTTGTCGAACCGACTGGCCCAGGCGCCTTGATCATTCTTCGATAGAGCAATGCCCCCCAGGCTGTACACGTCCGCATAACGGTTGGTGAAGTTATCCACCCGCAGCACCATGTCATCGCCGCTGAAGATCAACCCGTGCTCGTTGAGCAGGTTCGGCGAGGCGATGCGCAGCTTTTCCGCGCTGCCCAGGGTGCCGTGGTTGTTCAGGGTGCTCGCGGTGACGCGGAGGTCGCCCGCCGATGTCAGCCGGCCGCGGTTGGTCAGTAGGCCGCTGCTGGTGACGGTGGTCTGGCCACCGCCGGCGATACGCGCGCTGCTGGCGAGCTCGAGGCTGGCGGCTTTCAGGCTCAGGTCGCCGAGGCTGGTGACCTGGCCGTTGCCGCTGTAGGCGCCGGTCAGGTTCAGATCGAGGGTGCCGTCGCTGGCCAGCAGGCCGTGGTTGGTCCAGGTGCCGCCGGTGCCGCTCAGCGACTGGCCGGCCAGCAGCTGGCCGGTCGCGGTCTGGGTGAAGTTGCCGATATTCAGCACCAGTCGGCCGGCCTGCAGCACGCCGCTGTTGGTCCAGTTGTCGGCGCTGAGGCTGAGCAGGCCGTTGGTGCCGAGGTCGCCGCCGGCGCCCATCACCTGAGCGGCACTGAGGCCGAAGCGGCCATTGCCGGTGTGCAGGATGCGGCCGCCACCGCTCTGCAGGGCGGCGATGTTCAGCGCCAAGTCGGCGTTGGCGGTTTCGATGGTGCCGTTGCGGTTGTCCAGGGAGCCGCCATCGATCTGCGTGATGCCGCTGGAGCCCAGTGCGCGCAGGCGCCCGTGCTGGTTGTCGATGCTGGCGGCGGCGAGGCTCAGGGCGCTGCCGCTTTCCAGAATGCCGTAGCCGTTGCGCAGGGCGCCGGCCAGACCGAAGTCGATGCGCTGGGCGGCGACCTTGCCACCCTGACCCTGGGCGGCACCCTGGTTGTTGAAGTCACCGGCGATCGCTTTCAGCAATTGCTTGGCGTAGAGGCCGCCGCCCTGGTTGTTGAAGGTGGCGCCGCCGAGGTCGATAGAGGTATCGCCGGCCAGGGCGGAGAGATGGCCGCCACGGTTGTCCAGGCCCTTGGCGTTGACCGTCAGGGCTTGCGCCTGGGTGGTGCCGGTGTCGTTGTCGAACAGCCCGCTGCTGACCAGCTTCAACCAGCCCTGCAGGCTGCTGAGCACGCCGCCGCCATTGTCCACGCCAGTGGACTTCTGCAGGTCGAGATTGCCGGCCAGGCTCTCGATGCGGCCGCCCTGGTTGGCCAGCTTGCCGTCCAGGTTGACGACCAGACTCTGCTGGGCGCTGAGGGTGCCGCCATTGTTATTCAGGCTCTGCGCGCGCAGGTCGATGGCGCCCTGCTGGCTGTGGATCAGGCCATCGGTGCCGTTATTCAGCGCGCCGCCCAGGACGATGTCCAGGGCGTTGCGCGCGGCGAGGGTGCCGCCACCCGCGTTGTTCAGGCTGGTGGCGGTCAGTTGCAGCAGGTTCTGGCTGATCAGGCTGCCGCCTTGGTTGTCGATGGCCTTGGCCTTGAGCACCAGGGGGCCGGCGCTGGCCAGTTTGGCCTTCTGCGTATTGAGCAGGTCGCCGCCGAGCGTGAGGGTCAGCGCGGCGTTGCTGGACAGCTGGCCGGCGCTGTTGTCGAGGCTGGCGGCGGTGATGGCGGCGGCCTTCTCGCTGCCGATCTGCCCGGCACGGTTGTCCACCGCGCCGGCCTTGGCGGTGAGCGCGCCCTGGCTATCGATCAGGCCGCCGCCCGAGTTGTTCAGCGTGCCGGTGAGGGTCAGGGCGAGGTCGCCCGCGCCGGAGACAATGCCCTTGGCGCTGTTGTCCAGGCTGGCGGCATCGACCGTCAGCTTGCCCTGGCTGACCAGCGCGCCTTCGCCGCTGTTGTTCAGCGCGCCGCTCAGCTCGACGGTGAGGTTACCGTCGCGGCTGGACAGGGTGCCCTCGCTGCTGTTGTCCAGGCTGCCGGCCTTGACCGTCAGCCCCTGCCAGCCGGAAATCAGCCCGCCGCCCGCATTGCGCAGCTTGCCGCTGCCCAGGTCAAGGCCGAGGCTGCCGGCGCTGATCAGCTTGCCCTGGTCGCCGTTGTCGATTTCCTTGGCGTGCAGGTTATAGCCCTGGCTGCTGGAGAGTTCGCCGCCACGGTTGTCCAGCTTGGCCAGGTTCTCCAGGGTCAGCGGGCCCTTGGCGCTGAGTAGGCCGCCACGGTTATCCAGATCGCCGCCCTGCAGATCGAGGCGCACGCCGGCCTCGCCAATCAAACGGCCCTGTTGTTGAATCAGCTGAGCCACGGTCAGGCGCAGGTCACCCTTGGCCGAGACCTCGCCGGCGTTGCTGGAGTCCAGGCTGGCGGCCGTGATGGTCAGGCCGGCGGCGCTGGTGATCAGGCCTTTATCGCGGTTATTCACGGCGGCGGCGGCCAGGGTCTGCGCCTGCTGGCTGCTGATGACCCCGCCGCGATTGTCGAGTGCGGCCGTGCTGGCGTTCAGCGTGGCCTGGCTGGCGAGGGTGCCGCCCTGGTTGTTCGCCGCACCGGTGGTGAGTTGCAGGGCGCCGTCGCTGGCCAGCAGGCCTTGCCGGGAGTTGTCCAGTGAGCCACTGACGACGGTCAGCGCCTGGCCGGCGGAGATCAGGCCCTGGTCGTGGTTATCGAGTTGGCCGCCGAGGCTGAGCTTCAGGTCGCCCTGGCTGGCCAGCACGCCGGCGCCGGAGTTGTCCAGGCTGTTCGCCTCGACGGTGAGCCGGGCGGCGGACAGCGTCCCCTTGAGATTGTTCAGCAGCCTGTCGGCGATCTGCAGCTGCAGATCCTGCCCGCTGATGATGCGGCCGCCGCTGTTGTCCAGCCGCGTGGCCTTGAGCAGGAAGCTCTGCGCGCTGGAGATCTCGCCGCCGGCACTGTTGTCGACTGCGCCGAGGTTGCTAAGCAGCAATGCACCGGGAGTAGCGAGCAAGCCCTTGTCGCGGTTGTTCAGCGCACCGCCTTGCAGGTCGAGGGTCAGCGCGGTTGCGCTGGTCAGCGTGCCGCCGGCGTGTTGATCGAGGCCGGTGGCGGTAACCTGCGCTTGCCCCTGCGACTGGATAGCGCCCCGCGTATGGTTTTTGATCTGCCCCGCTGTCACGCTCAGCCCGGCACCGCCGGTGATCAGGCCCTGATTCTGGTTGTCCAGCTGGCCGGTGCCAATGGACAGCGCCTGCTTGGCGCTGATGACGCCGCCATTGCTGTTGTCCAGGCTGCCGTTGGTGACGGTCAGCTGGCCGTCGCTGATCAGCTTGCCGCCCTGGTTGTTCAGCGCGGCGCGGTCGACAGTCAAGTTGCCGGTAGTGGAGAGCAGGCCTGCGCCGCTGTTGTCCAAGCTGGCCGCGTCGACAGTCAGGCTGCCGCCGCTGATCAGCGCGCCCTTAGCCTGGTTATGCAATGCGCCGGTTAGTTCGACGCTCAGCGCCTGCTGGCTGCTCAGGGTGCCGCCCGCCGAGTTGTCCAGGCTGTCGCCAACCAGCACCAGGCGGTCGCGGCCGGAGAGCACGCCCTTGGTGTGGTTGAGCAGGCGCTGCACGCTGAGGGTCAGGCCGCGGTCGCCGATGATCAGGCCGCCGTTGCTGTTGTCCAGCAGCGCGGCCGGTTGCCCGGCGGCGGCATGCAGACGCAGGTTGGCCTGGCCATGGGTGGATATTTCTCCGCCGCCGTTGCGCAGTGACTCGCTGACGTTAACTTCAACGCCCTGTGTGGCGGCGATCAGCCCGCCGTTGCGGTTATCCACCTGGTCGGCCGCGAGGGTCAGCTTGCCCTGGCTGAGCAGTTCGCCGCCCTGTTGGCTCAGGCTGCCGGCGCGTACCGCAACGTCACCCTTGGCGGCCAGCTGGCCGCCGGCGCCGTTGTGCAGTTCGCCGGCGCTCACCTCGAGCCGGCCGTCGGCACGCACGCTGCCCCGGCTTTGGTTGGCCAGCACATCCGCCACCTCGATGATGACATCGGCCTTGCCGCTGACGGCCCCGCCACGGTTGTCCAGGCTCTTGGCGGCGAGCTTCAGGTGCTGGTCGGCGACGATGGCCCCGCCCTGGTTGTCCACGGCGGCGTCGCGCACGGTCAGGCTGCCACGGCTGCTCAGGGTGCCGGCGGCGCTGTTGTCCAGGGCCTTGGCGGTGACGCTCAGGGCGTTTTCGGCGAAAAGCAGACCGCCGCGGTTATCGATCTGCTTAGCCTCGATGGTGGTTGTGTTCTGGCTGGAGAGCTCTCCGCCCTGGTTGTTCAGCGTGGCGGCGGCGCTGACTTTGAGACCCTTGCCGCTGGCGATCAGGCCATCGCTGTTATCCAGCTCGGCGACCGCGACGGCGACGTTGCCGCTGGACAGCACCAGGCCATCTTCGCGGTTGTTCAGGGTCGTGGCAGTGATGCGGGTACTCGCCTTGCCGTTGAGAGCACCGCCACGGTTGTCCAGCACGCCGCCGACGGTCGCGTCGAGGTCGCGGCTGGCCAGTACCTTGCCGGCGTTGCGCAGGCTGTCGCCGCTCAGCTGGACATCGCCGAGCTGATTGCGGCTGTTGTCGCCGTTCACCCCGGCCTCGATCAGGCCTTGGTTATTCAGCTGCGCGCCCTTCAGCGCGATGCGCTCGCGCGCCGCCAGGCTCTGCCCCTGAGCCAGGCTCAGGGCCTGGCTGGCCTGGGCGTCCACATTGCGCCCGGCATAGGCCTTGCCGCCCAGCTCGATGTTCTGCGCCTTGAGCCGGATATCCCGGCTGGCCGCAGTCTGCGCCAGGCTCAGCTGGCCGTTGGCATCGATCTGGATGTCGCCGGCGCTGGCCGCCATGTTACCGGCCAGCTTCACGCCGACGCCGGCCTCGGTGCCGACCAGACGGATGGCGCCGGCGTACATGCCGCCGAGCGCCGAGCTGTCGATGGCCAGTTGCGGTTCGTCCGCCTTGTTTGCCGCGCGCTGGCTGACGGCCAGGTCGGCGACCTTGACGTCGTTGGCGCCGGTGATGATGTTGAGCTGGTTGGCGTGCAGCTCGGCGTTGATCTGCGCGCTGCGGGTGATCAGGTCGAACTGGTCGACATTGCTGGCGTTGAGGCCCTGGCCTTCGATGCCGATGGCGCCTCCTTCGACCTGCAGACGCTCCAGGCGACCGCCCTCGACGATCGGCTTGCCGGTGGTGAGGGTGGCGCGCGGCGTGTTGATGAAGCCGCAACCGTTGCAGGTGATGCCGTGCGGGTTGGCTACCACCACATGGGCCTGCTGGCCGGCTACCTCGGTGTAGCCGCGCAATTGGCTGGGGCTGCCACCGGTGACCTCGTTGAGGATCAGGTTGGCCGCCTGGCCCTTGAGGTTGGCGTTGCCGAGGATGATGCCGCCGAGCTGGGTGGCCTGGGTCTTGGCGGTGGCGTTGTTGAGGATCAGCCCCTGCTGGCCGACGTTGTAGTCGGTGAACCTGTTGTGCGACAGGCCGCTGCCACTGGGCGTGGCGATATTCACCACCGGCACCCCGTTGCCGGCCTGGCCCAATTGAGTGTTGCCGCCGGCGGCCTGGTCCACCGTCAGTTGCGCGGCCGCGGCAACGATCGGGTTGAGGAACAGGATGCCGGCCATGGCGCTGGCGATGGCTTGGTACAGGGGGCGGCGAACGTCCATGTCGAAATCTCTATGCGGCGGATCGGTGGAACGGTGCTTTTACTTCGAGGAAGCCGGGCCGGCTCCCTCGATCTGGGGCCTAGTCGGTCCCGTACAGGGGCGAGCGCGGACCATGCAGCAGGCCGGCCGGCTTGCCCGGCGCGAGCAGGCGCTGGCTGGCGATGCCGGCGATGGGATAGCCGGCATCGTCCATGGTGCTGCTGAGGATCTGCTTCACCGCGGCGGTGACCAGCATGCCCACCAGGCCGCCGCCGCTGTTGTTGTTGCCTTCCTCGCTCGACGCCGAGGCCGTGCCGGTCCACAGCGAGGTGCCGGTCTTGAGGTCCACCAAGGTGGCGCTGGCGGTGACTATGGTGGCGCTGCTGATCAGCATGTAGCGGGTGCCGTACTCCTTCACGGTGACGTACAGGGCGGCATCGGCGCCGAAGATCTCGCGCAGCTTGGCCGGCGGCAGCTGGTGGATATCGCCCGGCGCGGTCAGGCCGTTCTGGCGGAAGGTCTCGTCCACCAGGGCGACCGGCAGCACGTAGTAGCCCGCCTCGGCCAGGGGGTAGGTCACATGGGACAGCAGGCTGTAGGTGGCCTTGACGTCCGGCGACTCGTTGAGCGGCGGCAGCACCAGGATCGAGCGCGGGCTGGCCTGCTTGAACGCCGAGTAGTCCACGGTCTTGATCGGCGCGCAGCCGCTGGCCATGGCCAGGGCGAGCAGGGCGCCCGCCAGTCTGAGCATGCGGCCGGTCATTGCGCGTCTCCTTGCTTGGCGTTGTTCAGCAGGAAGTCCATGTAGGTGGCCGACTCGGGGAACAGGGCCTTCTCGGTCTGGAACTGCTGCACCATCTGGTCATCCTTGCCCAGGCCGGAGTAGAGCAGGCCCAGCTGTGCGTGGTAGCCGGGCGGCACGCTGCCGTTTCTGGCCTTGATCTTCTGCAGGCCGGCCTCCAGCGCCTCCACCTGCGCCTCCGGGGACTCGCCCTTGAAGTACTGGTAGACCTGCGGCTGGTAGCCCTCCCACTGGTACAGGGTCTTGGGCCCCGTGCAGCCGGCCAGCGCCAGGCACGCCAGAGCTCCGCTCGCGGCGAGACGCCACGCTTTGAACGACTTCTCCATCACAACTACTGCTCCCTTGCTAGGTCGATGGCTCTTACTGGGCTTGCGGCTTCCAGGCGCCGCTCTCGATGGCGTTCACCAGCTTGTTCACGGCCTCGCGCATGGCCAGGTCGAGAACCTTGCCGTTCAGGGTCGAGTCGTAGCTGGCGGTGCCGCCGAAGCCGATGATCTCGCGGTTGGACAGGGCATACTCGCCGGCGCCCTGGCTGGAGTAGACGACTTCCGAGGTGGCGATGTTGACGATGTTCAGCGCGACCTTCGCGTAGGCCACCTGCGTTTTGCCGCGGCCGAGGATGCCGAACAGCTGCTGGTCACCGACTTCCTTGCGGCCGAACTCGGTGACATCGCCGGTCACCACGAAATCGGCGCCCTTGAGGCGCTGGGCCTGCCCCTTGATGGCCGCCTCCTGCTGGATCTCGCTCATGTTGTCGCGGTCCAGCACGTTGAAGCGGTTGGTCTGCTGCAGGTGGGTGATGAGGATGGTCTTGGCCTGACCGCCGAGGCGGTCGACGCCGTCGGAGAAGATGCCGCGCATGTAGCTGGAGCGGTTGTCGAACTTGCCCACGGCGATGGGCGCGCGCACGCCGCTGTAGGGCCGGTTGACGCTCTCCACCTGTTGTACCGGCAGGGCGGTGGAGGTTTCGGTGGCGCAGCCCGCCAGCCCCAGCAGGGCGGCCGCGACCAACAGGTTTCTCGTTGCTTTGGCGTGCATGCATCTCTCCTTGAGATAGCTGGAATCGTTAGAAGAACAGGTCGATACGGAAGTACAGCGGGTGCTCGCGGCGCTCGATCACGTCCGGGCGTTCCAGCGAGCGGGCCAGGGTCAGGCTGGCGGCCAGGTGCTGGCCGCGGGCGCTGAACTCGAAGGCATTGCCGGACATGCGTCCGCGCAGCTCCGGGTTGTAGCGCTCGCCATGGATGACGCCGAGGTCGTAGGCGAAGGCGACGCCGTATTGCTGCAGATAGGGTTGCAGCGGGGCCCAGGTGACGGGGCGCGTCCAGCGCAGTTGGTTGCGCCAGTAGCCGCCGCTGTCGCCGGCCAGCGACTGCTCCTTGAAGCCGCGCACCGAGGCCAGGCCGCCGATGCTGATGCGCTGCGGGCTGTACAGCACATCCTCGCTCCATTGGCCGTTGGCCAGGCTGTCGAAGCTGAAGGACTCGCCCCACAGCTGAAACGGCTGCAGGTAGCTGAGGGTCAGGCTGTACTTGTTGTAGCGCGCCACCGGCTGGCCGTGGCGCGGGTCGCCTTCGCGCTGCGCGTCCAGGGCGCCGATGCCGTGCTGCCAGCCGATATCGGCGTTGACGAAGGCGCTGCCGATGCGGCGGCCGTGGTTGAAGCCGAGCTGGGCCTCGGACAGGCGCTGGCTGGAGACATCGAGCAGCGCGTTGTCCAGGTAGTTGCGCGTGCGCAGGTGGCTGATGCCGGTGTTGATGCTGGTCTTGCTCAGGGCGTCGCGGTGCAGCAGGCGCTCGGCGCGTAGCGCATGGGTGCGGCTCTCGCCATCCATCTCGAAGACGAAGCCGGCGCCCTCGGTCTGGTTACGGTAGTAGCTCTGGCTATAGCTGTAGCTGAAGGTCCACCAGCCGTAAGGCAGGCTGTAGGAGAGGCTCTGGCTGTCGGAGTGGCGGAACTCGTCGCTGACTGCGTCCAGGCCGCCGCGCAGGCTGAGCTGGTCGGCCAGGCCGAGCGGGCTGTCCCAGTCCAGGCCCAGACCCCACTGCTGCTCGCCGGTGCTGATGTCGCCGTCGTTGTGCCGACTGAGCGAGACCCGCCAGGGCTTGCTCGGCTCGCCCTTGAGCTGCACGCGGCTGCCGCCGACCTCCGCGCCGGGCAACAGCTCCAGCTGCGCGGGGCGCGAGGGCAGACGGTTGAGCTGGTCCACCAGCTGTTCCAACTCGCGCAGATTGAGGCGCTCGCCGACCCTGCCGGGAAAGCTCATGGCCAGTTCGCGCTCGCTGGCGATGGCGGAGCTATCCAGACCCTCCAGGCGCCCTTCGAC
This sequence comes from Pseudomonas sp. CAU 1711, assembly GCF_039888625.1. Taxonomy (NCBI): domain Bacteria; kingdom Pseudomonadati; phylum Pseudomonadota; class Gammaproteobacteria; order Pseudomonadales; family Pseudomonadaceae; genus Pseudomonas; species Pseudomonas sp. CAU 1711. The sequence continues at coordinate 30,737 of NZ_JBDQQT010000022.1, read as the reverse complement.
CACCAGCACGTCCAGCTCGCCATCGCTCAGGTCCTGCTGCGGCAGGTAGGCCCGCGAGGTGACATAGCCGCGCTCGATGTAGTGCTGAGTGATGGCCTTGAGCAGCTCGTTGAGCTGGCCGCTGCCCAGGCAACGATTGACGAAGGGTTCGAGCAGCTCGCGCTGTTCGGCCGTCGAGAGCAGGCTGGCACCTTGCAGGCGGATGGTCGCGATCTCGAAGCAGCGCTCGTCTGCGCCGGGGGCCACCGGCTGTTCCTGCTGCTGGCCGGGCAGTTGCTGCAGCTCCTGCAGGCGCTTGTGCTGTTCGTCGAGCAGGCGTTGCTGGCGATCGCGAATCAGGTCGCGCTCACCGGGCAGGGGCTGCTGGGCCAGCGAGTAGGAGCAGAACAGGGAGAAACCAACAAAAACGGGGGCGAACAACTGCAAACGCATGCGACCAGTCCTTGGCCATTACTGGCATTCCGACATCAAAACGGGTGCACATTTTTTATACAACGCGCGCGACGGGCAAGCGCTTTCCTTGCCTTACCCGGCAAAAGGTGATGCGTTTCACATTTTCTCGGGCAGCGAAAAAGGCCACCCGCAGGTGTAATGCTGTGCACTTAGCGGCATTGCGCTCGGCCGAACTTTGATTGAGTCGGCACCGCGGCTGTTGTTCTCCCTCTGGGAGGGGGCTGGGCGGGCCGCGGGCGGATGAGGGCCAGGCAACGAGTAGGCGATAGTCCCTCACCCCCAGCCCCTCTCCCGGCGGGAGAGGGGAGCGCTCTCAAGGCACCGCGACATCGCTGCTGGCCAAGCCAGAAAAACGCCGCGACTCTGTAAAGAAATCGCGGCGTTTTCTTAAGTGAACAGCATTACACCCGCAGGTGTCCCCTGTCCTGTTGCGCCGGAATCAGGCCGCCTGGGCCGGTTTCCAGTTGTTGCCGGTGACCTCCTCGGCCATCGACTCCATCGCCTGCTGGATGGCGCGCTTGCGGCGCTCCTCGGCGCGGCGGGCGAAGTACCAGGCGAAGAAGGTGAAGATCGACACGGTCAGCAGGATCAGGCTGGCCACCGCGTTGATCTCCGGCTTTACGCCCAGGCGCACGGCGGAGAAGACTTCCATCGGCAGGGTGGTGGAGCCCGGGCCGGAGACGAAGCTGGCCAGTACCAGGTCGTCCAGCGACAGGGCGAAGGACATCATGCCGCCGGCCGCCAGCGAGGGCGCGATCATCGGGATGGTGATCAGGAAGAACACCTTCCACGGCTTGGCGCCCAGGTCCATGGCCGCTTCCTCGATGGACAGGTCCAGCTCGCGCAGGCGCGCCGACACCACCACCGCCACGTAGGCCGAGCAGAAGGTGGTGTGGGCGATCCAGATGGTCAGCAGGCCGCGCTCGGCCGGCCAGCCGATCAGCTGGGCCATGGCCACGAACAGCAGCAGCAGCGACAGACCGGTGATCACTTCCGGCATCACCAGCGGCGCGGTGACCAGGCCGCCGAACAGGGTGCGGCCCTTGAAGCGGGTGACCCGGGTCAGCACGAAGGCGGCCAGGGTGCCCAGCGCCACGGCGGCGATGGCGGTGTAGCAGGCCACCTCCAGCGAGCGCATCACCGAGCCCATCAGCTGGCTGTTGTCGAGCAGGCCGACGTACCACTTGATCGACCAGCCGCCCCACACGGTGACCAGCTTGGAGGCGTTGAAGGAGTAGATGACCATGATGACCATGGGCAGGTAGATGAACAGCAGTCCGACCCACAGCATGACTGTGGAGAAGCTGAGCTTTTTCATGCGCGGCCCTCCATTTCCTTAGCTTGGTTGCGGTTGAACCAGATGATCGGCCCCATCAGGATCAGCAGCATGATCACCGCCAGGGCGGAGGCCACCGGCCAGTCGCGGTTGTTGAAGAACTCCTGCCACAGCACCTTGCCGATCATCAGGGTCTCCGGGCCGCCGAGCAGTTCGGGGATGACGAACTCGCCCACCACCGGGATGAACACCAGCATGCTGCCGGCGATGATGCCGTTCTTCGACAGCGGCACGGTGATCTTCCAGAAGTTGTTGAAGTTGCTCGAGCCCAGGTCCGAGGCGGCTTCCAGCAGGCTCATGTCGTGCTTGACCAGGTTGGCGTAGAGCGGCAGGACCATGAACGGCAGGTACGAATAGACGATGCCGATGTACACCGCCAGGTTGGTGTTGAGGATCTGCAGCGGCGCGTCGATCACCCCGATGCTCTGCAGGAAGCCGTTGAGCAGGCCGTTGTTGCTGAGGATACCCATCCAGGCGTAGACGCGGATCAGGATCGCGGTCCAGGTCGGCATCATGATCAGCAGCAGGAACACGGTCTGCGCTTCCTTGCTGGCGCGGGCGATGGCGTAGGCCATCGGGTAGCCGATCAGCAGGCACAGCAGGGTGCTGACGAAGGCCATCTTCAGCGAGCCGAGGTAGGCCGCCAGGTACAGTTCGTCCTCGGAGAGGAAGATGTAGTTGCCCAAGTTCAGCATGATCTGCAGCTGGTTGTCGGCCCAGCTGTAGATCTCGGTGTAGGGCGGGATGGCCACGTCGGCTTCGGCGAAGCTGATCTTCAGGACGATGAAGAACGGCAGCAGGAAGAACAGGAACAGCCAGAAGAAGGGCACGCCGATCACCGCATGCCGCCCCTTGGGCAGATAGCGCATCAGTTTGCTCATGATTGCAGTACCACGCCGCTGTCGTCTTCCCAGTACACCACCACGGCGTCGTCCCAGGTCGGGCGCTTGCCGCGGCGCTCGGCGTTGGCGATGAAGCACTGCACGATCTGCCCGGAGGTCAGCTTGACATAGTACACCGAGTGGCCGCCGAGGTAGGCGATGTCGTGCACGGTGCCGTTGCACCAGTTGTAGTTGGCGTGCTCGTGGTCGGCCGGCAGCTCGCTGGCCATCAGCAGCTTCTCCGGACGCAGGGCGTAGCTGACCCGCTTGTCCTCGGCGCGGGTGGTGACGCCGTGGCCGATGTAGATCGGCTTGTCCAGCTGCGGGCAGGTGATGATGGCGTGGTCGGTCTCGTCGGTGGTGATCTCGCCGTCGAACAGGTTGACGCTGCCGATGAACTCGCAGACCAGGCGGCTGGCCGGGGTCTCGTAGATGTCCACCGGGCTGCCGGTCTGGGCGATCCAGCCGAGATGCATGATGGAGATGCGCTGGGCCATGGTCATGGCCTCTTCCTGGTCGTGGGTCACCATCACGCAGGTCACGCCGACGCGCTCGATGATCTCCACCAGTTCCAGCTGCATCTGCGAGCGCAGCTTCTTGTCCAGCGCGCCCATCGGCTCGTCGAGCAGCAGCAGCTTGGGCCGCTTGGCCAGCGAGCGGGCCAGGGCCACGCGCTGGCGCTGGCCGCCGGACAGCTGGTGCGGCTTGCGCTTGGCGTACTGGGTCATGTGCACCAGCTTGAGCATCTCGGCCACGCGCTCGTCGATCTCGGCCTGCGGCAGCCGGTCCTGCTTGAGGCCGAAGGCGATGTTCTGCGCCACGGTCATGTGCGGGAACAGGGCGTAGGACTGGAACATCATGTTGATCGGCCGCTCGTAGGGCGGCATGTCGGTGATGTCCTCGCCGTCCAGCAGGATGCGCCCGGAGGTCGGCCTTTCGAAGCCGGCGAGCATGCGCAGCAGGGTCGACTTGCCCGAGCCGGAGCCGCCGAGCAGGGCGAAGATCTCGCCCTTGTTGATGGTCAGCGAGACGTCGTCGACGGCGACGGTCTCGTCGAACTTCTTGGTCACGCGATCGATCTTGACCAGCACCTCCTTGGGTTGCTGGTTGCCCTCGAGGGCTTTCTTGTAGGCGCTGGAGGCGACAGCCATTTCCAAAACTCCCGGGAAAACTGGGTCGTGGACCCGAACATGATCTGCCGCATGTGACGCGGCGGGTCCGTACGGCGGGCCCGGCCCGCCGTACGGTGTGCTTCAGTGAGTGCTTACTTGCCCGACTTGATTTTGGTCCAACTGCGAGTCATCTGGCGCATGATCTTCGGCGGCAACTCCGTCGAGATGTAGAGTTTGCTCATGACTTCCGCGCTTGGGTAGATGGAGGGGTCATTACGCACCTCCTGATCCATCAGCTTGTCGGAGGCCGGGTTGGGGTTGGCGTAGCCGACATAGTCGCTGATCGGCGCTATTACCGCCGGATCCAGCACGTAGTTCATGAAGGCATGGGCTTCCTTGGGGTTCGGGGCGTCGGCCGGGATGGCCATCAGGTCGAACCACAGGTTGGCGCCTTCCTTGGGAATGCTGTAGGCGATCTCGATGCCCTTGCCTGCCTCTTCGGCGCGCGCGGCGGCCTGGAACACGTCGCCGGAGTAGCCGAAGGCGACGCAGATGTTGCCGTTGGCCAGGTCGGCGATGTACTTGGAGGAATGGAAGTAGGTCACGTAGGGACGCAGCTCCATCAGCTTGGCTTCGGCCTTCTTGTAGTCGTCCGGCTGTTTGCTGCGCGGATCGAGGCCCAGGTAGTTGAGGATCGAGGGGAACATTTCGTCCGGCGAGTCCATGAAGGCCACGCCGCAGCTGCTCAGCTTCTTCAGGTTCTCCGGTTCGAACATCACCGCCCAGGAGTCGACCTCGTCGATGCCCAGCGCGGCCTTGACCTTCTCGACGTTGTAGCCGATGCCGTTGGTGCCCCACAGGTAGGGAACGGCATAGAGGTTGCCCGGGTCGTTGGTCTCCAGCTGCTTGAGCAGCGCCGGGTCGAGGTTCTTCCAGTTGGGCAGCAGGGAGCGGTCCAGCTTCTGGAAGGCGCCGGCCTTGATCTGCTTGCCGAGGAAATGGTTGGACGGCACCACCAGGTCGTAGCCGGTACGGCCGGCCAGCAGTTTGCCTTCCAGGGTTTCGTTGGAGTCGAAGACGTCGTAGCTCGGCTTGATGCCGGTGGCCTTCTCGAAGTCCTCGAGGGTGGTTTCGCCGATGTAGTCACTCCAGTTGTAGATATGCACGGTCGGTGCGGCCTGAGCGGCCCCTGCCATGCCCATCACGACTGCAGCGGTGATCAGGGTTTTGCGGAAGGAAGTTCGCACACGTCGGTCCTCTTTCTTGTTGATCTGGCAGGCCAAAAACCGCGGCCCGGAGTTGGAGGTGAATCTATCTGCCTATCCCTGACGCCCACGCCGATCGCCCAGCCGCCTGCCCACGGAGCTGTGTGGGGCTCGTGTATGACGGTGATCGATTGAGGTCATGGGGCCTCCTGGCGGGCTCCGGCGGGAGCACCCGCCGGAGGGTGTCGCTGTTGTCTGTTACTTGCCGGACTTGATGGTGGTCCAGCTACGGGTCATGGCGCGCTGCACCTTGGCCGGCAGATCCGGGAAGGCGTACAGCTTGGCCATGGTGGTCTCGCTCGGGTAGATACCCGGGTCGTTGCGGATGGCCTCGTCAACCAGTGCGGTGGCGGCGGCGTTGCCGTTGGGGAACTGCACGAAGTTGGTGATCTCGGCCATGATCTTCGGCTTCATCAGGAAGTTCATGAAGGCGTAGGCCGCTTCCGGGTTGGCGGCGTCCTTCGGCATGGCGATCATGTCGAAGAAGGTACCGGCACCTTCCTTGGGAATCTTGTAGGCCACGCTCACGCCGGCGCCGGCTTCTTCGGCGCGGGACTTGGCCTGGTACACGTCGCCCGAGTAGCCGACCGCCACGCACAGGTTGCCGTTGGCCAGGTCGGAGATGTACTTGGAGCTGTGGAAGTAGGTGATGTGCGGACGGATCGTGAGGAACAGCTGCTCGGCGGCCTTGAGTTCCTTGCTGTCCTGGCTGACCGGGCTGTGGCCCAGGTAGTGCAGGGCGATCGGCAGGATCTCGGTCGGCGAGTCGAGGAAGGACACGCCACAGGACTTCAGCTTCTCGATGTTCTCCGGCTTGAACAGCAGATCCCAGGAGTCGACCGGGGCGTTCTCGCCCAGCACGGCCTTGACCTTCTCCGGGTTGTAGCCGATGCCGATGGAGCCCCACATGTAGGGGAAGGCGTACTGGTTGCCCGGATCGGAGACTTCGACGGTCTTCAGCAGGTTGCCGTCGAGGTTCTTCCAGTTCGGTAGCTTGGACTTGTCCAGCGGCTGGTAGACGCCGGCCTTGATCTGCTTGGCCAGGAAGTTGTTGGAGGGCACGACCAGATCGTAACCGGACTTGCCGGCCAGGAGCTTGGCTTCCAGGGTCTCGTTGGAGTCGAAGACGTCGTAGACGACCTTGATGCCGGTTTCCTTGGTGAACTTCTCGACGGTATCCGGGGCGATGTAGTCCGACCAGTTGTAGACGTGCAGCACCTTTTCCTCGGCCTGCGCCACGCCGGCCACGGTGCTCGCCAGGGTCATGGCGAGCAGGGTCTTACCGAAGGTCTTGATCATGCGGTTAGCTCCATTGTCGATTGTAGTATCCAAAGGTTGCGTCGCCTGAGCGACGCACCCTCCGGTGAGCCTGGCCAACGCTCATGCAGTCTGGCAAGGTCGAGCCCGAGGCTCAAGCCTTACACCAGCACCGCGCGGGCGGTCAGATCGAGGCACTTGCGCGCCTTTTCCAGCAGTTCGTCGATCTCGTTTTTGCTGATCACCAGGGGCGGGGCGATGATCATGGTGTCGCCCACGGCGCGCATGATCAGGCCATTGTCGAAGCAGTGGCCGCGGCAGATCATGCCGACACCCATCTCGCTCGGGAAACGCTCGCGGGTCTGCTTGTTCTTCGCCAGCTCGATGGCGCCGAGCATGCCCACGCCGCGTACCTCGCCCACCAGCGGATGATCCGCCAGCTCACGCAGGCGTTCCTGCAAATAGGGTGCCGTTTCCGCCTTCACCCGCTCGATGATGCTCTCGTCGCGCAGGATGCGCAGGTTTTCCAGGCCCACGGCGGCCGCCACCGGATGGCCGGAGTAGGTGAAACCGTGGTTGAAGTCGCCGGCGGCATTGATCACCTGGTACACCTTGTCGCTGACGATCAGGCCGCCCATGGGCACGTAGCCGCTGGTCATGCCCTTGGCGATGGTGATCAGGTCCGGCTTGTTGCCGTAGTACTCGCTGGCGAACCACTCGCCGGTGCGGCCGAAACCGCTGATCACCTCGTCGGCGACGAACAGGATGTCGTACTTGGCGAGGATCTCGCGGATGCGCGGCCAGTAGCTGTCCGGCGGGATGATCACGCCGCCGGCGCCCTGGATAGGTTCGGCGATGAAGGCGGCGACGTTGTCCTCGCCGACTTCGAGGATCTTCTTCTCCAGCTGGTCGGCGGCCCAGATGCCGAACTCTTCCGGGCTCATGTCGCCGCCCTCGGCGAACCAGTAGGGCTGCGGGATGTGCACTATGCCCGGAATCGGCAGATCGCCCTGTTCGTGCATGTACTTCATGCCGCCGAGGCTGGCGCCGGCCACGGTGGAGCCGTGGTAGCCGTTGTGGCGGCTGATGATCACCTTCTTCTGCGGCTGGCCTTTGCTCGCCCAGTAGTGGCGCACCAGGCGCAGCATGGTGTCGTTGCCTTCCGAGCCGGAGCCGGTGAAGAACACATGGTTCATGCCGGCCGGCGCGACTTCGGCGATGGCCTTGGCGAACTCCAGCACCGGCGGGTGGGCGGTCTGGAAGAAGGTGTTGTAGAACGGCAGCTCGCGCATCTGCGTCGCCGCCGCCTGCACCAGCTCCTCGCGGCCGTAGCCGACGGCCACGCACCACAGGCCGGCCATGCCATCGAGGATCTTGTGGCCTTCGCTATCCCAGAGATACACACCGTCCGCCTTGGTGATGATGCGCGGGCCCTTCTCGTGCAGCTGCTGGTAGTCGCTGAACGGCGCGAGATGGTGCTCACGGCTCATGGCCTGCCATTCGCGGGTTTTCGGGTTGGTCACATTGCTGGTCATAACAACACCTTTATTGCTCGGGGCGCCGGCGGCGCCCCGCTGAAATTCTCGGCAGCGGGCGCCGGGGCGCCCGCTCCGTATCACACCGATAGCAGGAGGAACTCGCGCTCCCAGGAGCTGATCACCCGCTTGAAGTTCTCGTGCTCGGCGCGCTTGACCGCGACATAGCCGCGCACGAACTTCTCGCCCAGGTACTTCTCGGCGTCCTTGCAGGCTTCCATGCGCTCCAGCGCGCTTTCGATGGTCACCGGCAGGCGCAGGTTACGGCGCTCGTAGCCGCGGCCCTTGACCGGCGCGCTGGGGTTGAGGCCCTCGACCATGCCGATGTAGCCGCACAGCAGCGAGGCAGCCAGCACCAGATAGGGGTTGGCGTCGGCGCCGGCCAGGCGGTTCTCCACCCGGCGGTTCTGCGGGCCGGCTTCCGGCACGCGCAGGCCGACGGTGCGGTTCTCCTCGCCCCACTCGACGTTGACCGGCGCCGAGGTGTCCGGCAGGAAGCGGCGGAACGAGTTGACGTTCGGCGCGAACAGCGGCAGCACCTCGGGGATGTACTTCTGCAGGCCGCCGATGTGGTGCATGAACAGCTCGCTCATGCTGCCATCGGCGTTGGAGAACAGGTTCCTGCCGGTCTCGATGTCGACCACGCTCTGGTGGATGTGCATGGCGCTGCCCGGCTGATCGGTGATCGGCTTGGCCATGAAGGTCGCCGCCACGTCGTGCTTGAGCGCGGCCTCGCGCATGGTGCGCTTGAACACGGTGATCTGGTCGGCCAGATGCAGGGCGTCGCCGTGACGGAAGTTGATCTCCATCTGCGCCGGGCCGTCTTCGTGGATCAGTGTGTCGAGATCCAGGTCCTGCATCTCGCACCAGTCGTAGACGTCCTCGAACAGCGGGTCGAACTCGTTGGCGGCGTCGATGGAGAAGCTCTGGCGGCCGACTTCCGGGCGGCCGGAGCGGCCCATCGGCGCCTCCAGCGGGAAGTCCGGGTCGCTGTTGCGCTTGGTCAGGTAGAACTCCATCTCGGGCGCGACGATCGGCTTCCAGCCCTTGTCGGCGTAGAGCTTGAGCACTTTCTTGAGGACGTTGCGCGGCGACAGCTCGATGGGGTTGCCCTGCTTGTCGAAGGTGTCGTGGATCACCATCGCGGTCGGCTCGATGGCCCAGGGCACGAGGAACACGGCGTTTTCGTCCGGACGGCAGAACATGTCGATGTCCGCCTCGTCGAGCAGCTCGTAATAGATGTCGTCCTCGACGTAGTCGCCGGTCACGGTCTGCAGCAGCACGCTCTCGGGGAGGCGCATGCCCTTCTCGTCGAGGAACTTATTGGTCGGCGAGATCTTGCCGCGGGCGATGCCGGTAAGATCGCTGATCAAGCATTCAACTTCGGTGATTTTGCGTTCTTTCAGCCAGCCGGTGAGCTGGTCGAGCTTGCTAGTCATAAAGACCTCAGGGTTATAGAGCGGCTACTGCGGACCGGTTAGAGCCTAGCGAACCTCTGGGGTTTCGCCGCTCGCCGGGTGCTCACCTACTCAGCGTTGCCCCGCCTTCTTCCTGCATGCCTCACCAAAGGCCTGGAAGATGGCGAGATAATTCGGGTTGGATCGTACCTGCCACTCCGGGTGCCACTGCACCCCGAGCGCGAAGCTCGGCGCACCCTCGACGGAGAAGGCTTCGATCAACCCGTCAGGCGCCAGTGCTTCTACGCGAAGGCCCGGCGCCAGACGCTGAACGCCCTGGCCATGAATGGAATTGACTGGAATCTCGCTCGGCAAGCCGAGGCCGGCGAGCACGCCGCCCGGCTGCACGCTCACGGCGTGGCGGGTGGCATATTGAATCTCGACCGGCTCGTCGGCCGGCTCGCGGTGGTCCAGCATGCCGGCCACTTCCTGCACGCGCTGGTGCAGGCTGCCGCCGAAGGCCACGTTGATTTCCTGGAAGCCGCGGCAGATGCCCAGCACGGGAATGCCGGCGGCGATGGCCTTGCGGATCAGCGGCAGGGTGGTGGCGTCGCGGGCACTGTCGTGCAGCGTGCCCGCCGCGCTGGCCGGGCCACTATAATGATGGGGCTCGACGTTGGACGGCGAGCCGGTGAACAGCAGGCCGTCGATGCTGGCCAGCAGGGTGTCCTGATCGATCAGCTCGCCCAGGGCCGGAATCACCAGGGGCAGGCCCCCGGCCCCCACCGCGACGGCGCGGACATACTTGTCGCCGACGATATGGTTGGGATGCAGGCCCACCTGCTTGGTGCAGGCGGTGACGCCGATGATCGGCAGGCGCGACATGGGACACCTGTTTTATTGCTGTTGTTAGGTTGAGGCCGAGATTAGCCTTGTTCAATTTTTTACACAATAGGGTTGTAAAAAATCAAACACAGTACGGCGAACACCAGGTACGCCTAGGCTGACCGGGCGGTCCGGAAACCCGGAAATGCCCTGCAACTGGCCGTCGCGCCCAGTTTTAGGGCAGAATGCAGGACTATTGACAGCCCTGGGTGTTTGAGATTGACTCACAGCCATGCGCTTGCATGATTGAAATTTTTAACAATAAAGGTGTTGCATCATGTCGGTACCCCCGCGTGCCGTTCAGCTCAACGAAGCGAACGCGTTCCTCAAGGAACATCCCGAGGTCCAGTTCGTTGACCTTCTGATTGCAGATATGAATGGCGTCGTGCGCGGCAAGCGCATCGAGCGCAACAGTCTGCACAAGGTCTATGAGAAAGGCATCAACCTGCCGGCCTCGCTGTTCGCCCTCGACATCAATGGCGCCACCGTCGAGAGCACCGGCCTCGGCCTGGATATCGGCGACGCCGACCGCATCTGCTTTCCCATCCCCAACACCCTGTGCTACGAACCCTGGCAGAAGCGCCCCACCGCCCAGCTGCTGATGACCATGCACGAACTGGACGGCCAGCCGTTCTTCGCCGACCCGCGCGAAGTGCTGCGCCAGGTGGTGCAGAAGTTCGACGACATGGGCCTGAAGATCTGCGCCGCCTTCGAGCTGGAGTTCTACCTGATCGACCAGGAGAACGTGAATGGCCGGCCGCAGCCGCCACGCTCGCCGATCTCCGGCAAGCGCCCGCAGTCGACCCAGGTGTATCTGATCGACGACCTCGACGAATATGTCGACTGCCTGCAGGACATGCTCGAAGCCGCCAAGGAACAGGGCATTCCGGCCGACGCCATCGTCAAGGAGAGCGCCCCGGCGCAGTTCGAAGTCAACCTGCATCACGTCGAGGACGCGATCAAGGCCTGCGACTATGCCCTGCTGCTCAAGCGCCTGATCAAGAACATCGCCTACGACCACGAGATGGACAGCACCTTCATGGCCAAGCCCTATCCGGGCCAGGCCGGCAACGGTCTGCATGTGCACATCTCGCTGCTCGACAAGAAGACCGGCAAGAACATCTTCGCCAGTGAGGATCCCCAGCAGAACGCCGCGCTGCGCCATGCGGTCGGCGGTGTGCTGGAGACCCTGCCGGCCTCGATGGCCTTCCTCTGCCCCAACGTCAACTCCTACCGCCGCTTCGGCGCCAACTTCTATGTGCCGAACGCGCCGAGCTGGGCGCTGGACAACCGCACCGTGGCCGTGCGCGTCCCCACCGGCAGCCCGGACGCCGTGCGCATCGAGCACCGCGTGGCCGGCGCCGACGCCAACCCCTACCTGATGATGGCGGCCATTCTCGCCGGCGTGCACCACGGCCTGACCCAGCAGATCGAGCCGGGCGAGCCGATCGAGGGCAACGCCTACGAGCAGCTGGAACCGAGCCTGCCGAACAACCTGCGCGACGCCCTGCGCGAACTGGACGACAGCGAGGTGCTGAACAAGTACATCAGCCCGGACTACATCGACATCTTCGTCGCCTGCAAGGAAGCCGAGCTGCAGGAATTCGAGACCACCATCTCCGATCTCGAATACAACTGGTACCTGCATACCGTTTGACGCAACACCCGACGCCGGCCCAGTGCCGGCGTCGTTTTATCCGGCACCAACACTTCCCTGGCTGCCAGCGCGCCTGCGTGCGGTGGCGAAGCCTTGCCCATGCTCACCCAGGAGGTCGTCATGTCCCGTATTCTCGCTCCACTGCTGTTGGCCCTCGCTCCGGGCCTGGTCGCCGCCGCCGACAGCATCCGGGTGTACAACTGGAACGACTACATCGCGCCGCAGGTGCTGGAGGACTTCACCAAGGCCACCGGCATCGCCGTGGAGTACCGCACCTTCAGCACAGACGAGGAACTGGATCGCGCCCTGGACAGCGGCGAGAGCATCGACGTGGCCGTGCCCTCGCACGACGAGCTGCCGGCGCTGATCGCCGCCGGCAAGCTGCAGGCGCTGGACCTGGCCCTGCTGCCGGGGCGCAAGCACCTGGACAAGCAGCTGCTCAGCAAGCTGGCCGCGGTCGACCCGCGCAACCGCTACGCGGTGCCCTACCTGTGGGGCGCCGTGGGCCTGGCGATCAACGTGCCGCAGGCCGAGGCCGCCTTCGGCGGGCCGCTGCCGGCCAGCTGGAGCCTGCTGTTCGACCCGGCGCAGAGCGCCAGGCTGGCCGCCTGCGGCATCAGCGTGCTGGATGCGCCGGACGAGATGCTCTACGGCCTGCTCAACTATCAGGGCCGCAGCCTGGCCAACAGCTCGCCCGGACGCATCCGCAAGGCCGGCGAGACGCTGCAGGGGCTGCGCCCCCATCTGCGCTACGTGGACAGCGAGCGCTACATCGAGGATCTCAACAAGGGCGAGTTGTGCGTGGCCCTGGCCTGGGTCGGCGACGCCCTGGCGGCCAACGATGCCGGGCAGCCGGTGCGCTTCGTGGTGCCGGAGGAGGGCTCCTCGCTGTTCATCGACAACCTGGTGATCCCGGCCAGCGCCCGGCGCGCCGACCTGGCGCACCGGTTCATCGACTACCTGCTGCGCCCCGAGGTGGCGGCGCTGATCACCGCCGAGGTGCTCTACCCCAGCGCCAACGCCGACGCCCGCGAGTTCCTCGACCCGGCCCTGCGCGACCAGCCCGGCCTGTATCCGGACCGCGACACCAAGCGCCGGCTGTTCGCCCTGATGCCGCTGCCGGACAAGCTGAAGAGCTCCCGCGACGAGGTGTGGAACCGCTTCCGCGACGGCGGCTGAGGCGGCGCCACGCATTCGGTTTTCCGAACGGCGCGGGCGAGGGCGTTCGCCGAGCCGAACGGCGGCGCCCGAATTGGCGCCTGGCATGAATAAACAAATCTTTAAATTTCAATGGCTTATGTCATTGATGCGGTACTGGCACAGTCCCTGCTCTAGTCCTTCTCGCTACGATGGCCGCCGCGGTCATCGGTCGCCCGACAACAACAACAGCGAGAACCAGCATGACCAAGAGCATCCTTTCCCGCGCCATCGGCCTGGCCCTGGTCGCCGGCCTGTGCAGCACTGCGGCCCTGGCCGAGGAACTGACCGGCACCCTGAAGAAGATCAAGGACAGCGGCACCATCGTCCTCGGCCACCGCGACGCCTCCATTCCCTTCTCCTACTTCGGCAGCGATCCGCAGCAGCCAGAGGGCTACTCCCACGATCTGCAGCTGAAGGCGGTCGAGGCGATCAAGCGGGAGCTGGGCATGCCCGAGCTCAAGGTGCGCTACAACCTGGTGACCTCGCAGACCCGCATCCCGCTGGTGCAGAACGGCACCGTGGACCTGGAGTGCGGCTCCACCACCAACAACGTCGAGCGCCAGCAGCAGGTCGACTTCTCCGTGGGCATCTTCGAGGTGGGCACCCGCCTGCTGACCAAGAAGACCTCGGGCATCAATGACTTCGCCGATCTCAAGGGCAAGAACGTGGTGACCACCGCCGGCACCACCTCCGAGCGCCTGCTCAAGGCGATGAACGCCGAGCAGCAGATGGGCATGAACATCATCTCGGCCAAGGACCACGGCGAGTCCTTCCTGATGCTGGAGTCCGGCCGCGCGGTGGCCTTCATGATGGACGACGCCCTGCTCTACGGCGAAATGGCCAAGGCCAAGAAGCCGGACGACTGGGCCGTGGTCGGCACCCCGCAATCCTTCGAGATCTACGGCTGCATGGTGCGCAAGGGTGATCCGGCGTTCAAGAAAGTGGTCGACGAGGCCCTGGTCGCCACCTTCAAGTCCGGCGAAGTCAGCGCCATCTACGACAAGTGGTTCCTCCAGCCCATCCCGCCCAAGGGCCTGAACCTCAACTTCCCGATGAGCGACGAGCTTAAGCAACTGGTCGCCAATCCGACCGACAAGGCCGCCGAGCAGCTCTAAGCGCGCCCGGCGTCGGCCGGACGCTCCCCTCTCCCACTTGTGGGAGAGGGGCCGGGGGAGAGGGGCGGCAATACACCCTCTCCCCAGCCCTCTCCCGTAAACGGGAGAGGGGGTAAAAGCCAACCGGCCTGTCGCCACGGCTCTGCTTCATGAGAGCGGCGCCGCCTCACCTCTGCAATTTGGACAGGAGCACCGTCGCCACCCGCGACGGGGGACCGTGTCGGCCCCAGCTCCTGTCCGCCCTGATCGTGAGTAGCCAAGATGAATTACAACTGGGACTGGGGCGTGTTCTTCAAGTCCACCGGCATCGGCAGCGAGATCTACCTGGACTGGTTCGTCACCGGCCTGGGCTGGACCCTCGCCATCGCCCTGTGCGGCTGGCTGATCGCCCTGGCGCTGGGCTCGCTGCTCGGCGTCATGCGCACCGTGCCGAACCGCTGGATCAGCGGCATCGCCACGGGCTATGTCGAGCTGTTCCGCAACGTGCCGCTGCTGGTGCAGCTGTTCCTCTGGTACTTCCTGGTGCCGGACCTGCTGCCCGAGCCGCTGGAGCTGTGGTTCAAGCAGGACCTCAACCCCGCCACCTCGGCCTTTATCAGCGTGGTGCTGTGCCTCGGCCTGTTCACCGCGGCGCGCGTCTGCGAGCAGGTGCGCACCGGCATCCAGGCGCTGCCCAGGGGCCAGCTGGCCGCCGGCTACGCGCTGGGCTTTCGCCTGCCGCAGATCTACCGCGACGTCCTGCTGCCGCAGGCCTTCCGCATCATCATCCCGCCGCTGACCAGCGAGTTCCTCAACATCTTCAAGAACTCCTCGGTGGCCTCGCTGATCGGCCTCATGGAGCTGCTGGCGCAGACCAAGCAGACCGCCGAGTTCAGCGCCAACCTGTTCGAGGCCTTCACCCTGGCCACGCTGATCTACTTCACCCTGAACATGAGCCTGATGCTGCTGATGCGCCTGGTGGAGAAGAAGGTCGCAGTGCCCGGCCTGATCGCCGTGGGAGGCAAATGATGGACTTCTCTGCAATCGTCCCGGCCCTGCCGGGCCTGTGGCAGGGCATGCTGATGACCCTGCAGCTGATGGTCCTCGGCGTGCTCGGCGGCGTGGCCCTGGGCACCCTGCTGGCCCTGGCGCGGCTGTCGCACAAGCGCGCCCTGGCCAAGGCCGCGGCCACCTACGTCAACTACTTCCGCTCCATCCCGCTGCTGCTGGTGATCACCTGGTTCTACTTCGCGGTGCCCTTCATCCTGCGCTGGATCACCGGCGAGGACACCCCGGTGGGCGCCTTCGCCTCCTGCCTGGTGGCCTTCGTGATGTTCGAGGCGGCCTACTTCTGCGAGATCGTCCGCGCCGGCATCCAGGCCATTCCCAAGGGCCAGATGGGCGCCGCCTCCGCGCTGGGCATGACCCATGCGCAGAGCATGCGTCTGATCATCCTGCCGCAGGCGTTCCGCAAGATGACCCCGCTGCTGCTGCAGCAGAGCATCATCCTGTTCCAGGACACCTCGCTGGTGTACACCGTCGGCCTGATGGACTTCCTCAACTCCGCCCGCTCGCGCGGCGACATCCTCGGCCAGCCGCACGAGTTCCTGATCTTCGCCGGCCTGGTCTACTTCACCTTCAGCTTCGCCGCCTCGCGCGCGGTCAAGCGCCTGCAACAGAGGCTAGCCGTATGATTTCCATCCAGAACGTGAACAAGTGGTATGGCGACTTCCAGGTGCTGAGCCAGTGCAGCACCGAAGTGAAGAAGGGCGAAGTGGTGGTGGTGTGCGGCCCGTCCGGCTCGGGCAAGTCGACCCTGATCAAGTGCGTCAACGCCCTGGAGCCGATCCAGCAGGGCGACATCGTGGTCGACGGCACCTCCATCGCCGCCAAGGACACCAACCTGCCCAAACTGCGCTCGCGGGTCGGCATGGTGTTCCAGCACTTCGAGCTGTTCCCGCACCTGTCGATCACCGAGAACCTGACCATCGCCCAGGTCAAGGTGCTCGGCCGCAGCAAGGCCGAGGCCAGCGAGAAGGGCCTGGCGCTGCTCGAACGGGTCGGCCTCAAGGATCATGCGCACAAGCATCCCGGCCAGCTCTCCGGCGGCCAGCAGCAGCGCGTGGCCATCGCCCGCGCGCTGGCCATGGACCCGGTGGTGATGCTGTTCGACGAGCCGACCTCGGCGCTCGACCCGGAGATGGTCAACGAGGTGCTCGACGTCATGGTGCAGCTGGCCAACGAGGGCATGACCATGATGTGCGTGACCCACGAGATGGGCTTCGCGCGCAAGGTCGCCGACCGGGTGATCTTCATGGACCGCGGGCAGATCGTCGAGGACTGCGCCAAGGACGAGTTCTTCGGCGATATCAACGCGCGCTCCGAACGGGCCCAGCAGTTCCTCAACAAGATCCTCCAGCACTGATGGGGCCCACCCCTCTCCCTTTGGGAGAGGGGCCGGGGGAGAGGGAGCCGACAGCCACTGCCCTCGCTCGGCTTGCTAGCCACGTAGGCTGGGTAGAGGCGCCTTGCGCCGAAACCCAGCGCGGGCGCCCAAGATTGCGCTGGGTTTCGCTGCGCTCTACCCAGCCTACTCAGCTGAACGCGGGTTGCGCCCCGCCAACTGGCCAGCCCGGGACTACTGTGATGCAATGCCCGTCCCCCAGCATCCGTGCCCTGCCGCCCGCCCTCGTCGTGAAACCGCGCCTGTTCCGCCAACTGCTGCTGAGCCTGCTGGGCCTGACCCTGGTGCTGGCCTGCGGCTACGCCGGCTACCGCCTGAGCGACGCCCTGGGCATCCAGGCCCTGGCCGAGAGCGGCGAGCGCCAGCTCGAGCTCAACGCCCGCGCGGTGGAGAGCGAGATCAACAAGTACACCTACCTGCCCAGCCTGCTGGAGCTGGAGAGCAGCGTCGGCCGCCTGCTGCTGACCCCCGGCAGCTACCGCCGCCAGCGCCTCAACGACCACCTCGAGGGCCTCAACCGGCGCGCCGGCAGCCTGGCCGTGTATGTGCTCGACCTCGATGGCCGGGTGGTCGCCACCAGCAACTGGAACCGCGCCGACAGCTACCTGGGCGAGGACCTGTCGTTCCGCGACTACTACCGACGCGCCGTGCGCGGCGAGCCGGGGCGCTTCTACGGCATCGGCAGCACCACCGGCGAGCCCGGCTACTACCTGGCCCACGGCCTGCGCAGCAACGGCCGGGTGATCGGCGTGGCGGTGGTCAAGGTGCGCCTGGACGCCCTGGAAAAGCGCTGGGCCGACGCCCGGGTCGAGGCCTATGTCAGCGACGAGAACGGCATCGTCATCCTCGCCAGCGACCCCAGCCGCCGGCTCAAGTCGGTGCGCCCGCTGGACGCCGAGACCCGCGAACGCCTGGCGCGCAGCCTGCAGTACCACTGGGCGACGCTCGACGAGTTGCGCCCGCTGGCGCGCCGCGCGCTCGGCGACGGCCTGGCCGAGGTGCGCCTGGCGGACGCCAGCGGCAAGGCCCAGGACTATCTGCAGCAGCGCCGCGCCCTGGCCGACACGCCCTGGCACCTGACCCTGCTCACGCCGCTGGCCGAACAGCGGCGCACCGCCGCCAGCCACGGCCTGCTGGCCGGCGTGGCCTGCGCCCTGCTGATCTTCGGCGGCCTGGCGCTGAACCAGCGGCGCAAGGTGATCGCCACCCGCCTGGCCGCGCGCGAGGCGCTGGAGCGGGCCAATGCCGAGCTGGAGCGGCGCATCGCCGAGCGCACCGCCGACCTCTCCGAGTCCAACGCGCGGCTGCTCGCCGAGGTGCGCGAACGCCAGCAGACCGAGGCCAACCTGCGCCAGGCCCAGGACGGCCTGGTGCAGGCCGGCAAGCTGGCGGTGATCGGGCAGATGTCGACCAGCATCGCCCACGAGCTGAACCAGCCGCTGGCGGCGCTGCGCACCCTGTCGGCCAACGCCGCGCGCTTCCTCGAACGCGGCGCGGCGGACATCGCCGCCGGCAACCTGCAGGCCATCGGCGAACTGGTCGACCGCATGGGGCGCATCACCGCCAGCCTGCGCGCCTTCGCCCGGCGCGGCGGCGACCATGGCCAGGCGCGCCTGGGCCAGGCGGTGGACGCGGCGCTGTTCCTCCTGCACAGCCGCTTCGAGCAGGAGCGCCCGAGCCTGCACCGCGACGTGGCCGAGGCGCACCTGGCGATCGACCAGACCCGCCTGGAGCAGATCCTGGTCAACCTGCTGAGCAACGCCCTGGATGCCGTGCGCGAGCAGCCCCGGCGGCACATCTGGCTGAGCGGCGCGGTGCAGGGCGACGGCTACCGCCTGGAGCTGCGCGACAGCGGCCCGGGCATCGCGCCCGAGTTGCGCGAGCACCTGTTCGAACCCTTCTTCACCACCAAGCCCGGCGAGAAGGGCCTGGGCCTCGGCCTGACCCTGTCGGCCAGCCTCGCCGCCGCCGCCGGCGGCAGCCTGGCCGTGCGCCATCCGGAGGAGGGCGGCAGCGCCTTCGTCCTCGAACTGCCCATACTGCCGCCCGGGAGTGCCCGCGATGACTGAAGCGCTGACCGTCCTGATCGTCGAGGACGATCCCCATGTGCTGCTCGGCTGCCAGCAGGCGCTGGCCCTTGAAGACATAACCAGCGATGGCGTCGGCAGCGCCGAGGAGGCCCTGGCGCGGGTCGGCGCCGACTTCGCCGGCATAGTGGTCAGCGATATCCGCCTGCCCGGCATGGACGGCCTGCGCCTGCTGGCCGAGCTCAAGCGCCGCGACCCGAGCCTGCCGGTGGTGCTGATCACCGGCCACGGCGACATCGGCATGGCGGTCGGTGCGATGCGCGATGGCGCCTACGACTTCATCGAGAAACCCTTCTCCCCCGAGCGCCTGGTCGAGGTGGTGCGCCGCGCCCTGGAGCAGCGCGGCCTGGCCCGCGAGGTCAGCGACCTGCGCCGCCAGCTGGCCGGACGGCAGGCCCTGGAGCAGCGCATCATCGGCCGCTCGCCGGCCATGCAGCGCCTGCGCGAGCTGATCGCCCAGGTCGCCGACACCGGCGCCAACGTGCTGATCGAGGGTGAGACCGGCACCGGCAAGGAGCTGGTCGCGCGCTGCCTGCACGACTTCAGCCGGCGCCAGGGCCGCGAGTTCGTCGCCCTCAACTGCGGCGGCCTGCCGGAGAGCCTGTTCGAGAGCGAGATCTTCGGCCACGAGGCCAACGCCTTCACCGGCGCCGGCAAACGCCGCATCGGCAAGATCGAGCACGCCGACGGCGGCTCGCTGTTCCTCGACGAGATCGAGAGCATGCCGCTGGCCCTGCAGATCAAGCTGCTGCGCGTGCTGCAGGAGCACAGCCTGGAACGCCTCGGCTCCAACCAGGCGATCGCCGTGGACTGCCGGGTGATCGCCGCGACCAAGGCCGACCTGGCCGAGCTGGGCAGGCGCGGCGAGTTCCGCAGCGACCTCTACTACCGGCTCAACGTGGTCAGCCTGGAGCTGCCGCCGCTGCGCGAGCGGCGCGAAGACATCGCCCTGCTGTTCCAGCACTTCCTGCAGCTCGCCGCCCTGCGCTTCGACCGCGCCGCGCCGGAGCTGGACCGCGCCACCGCCGCCGCGCTGCAGGCCCACGACTGGCCGGGCAACGTGCGCGAGCTGCGCAACGTCGCCGAGCGCTTCGCCCTCGGCCTGCCGGCGTTCAAGCAGGGCGGCGCGGCGGAGGGCGGCGCGGCGAGCTTCGCCGAGGCGGTCGAGGCCTTCGAGCGCAACCTGCTCGGCGCCGCCCTGGAACGCCACGCCGGCAACCTCAGCCAGGCCGCCCAGGCCCTGGGCATGGCCAAGACCACCCTGTTCGACAAGGTCAAGAAATACGGCCTGCAGTGAGCCCGTCGCGGCGTTTCAGGCGCCGCGCAGCTGGCTGTTGAAGCGCCGCCGATAGGCCCCCGGCGACACCCCGACGCGCTCGCGGAACAGGCGGCGGAACGAGCTGCCGTCCTCGTAGCCGACCTGCTGGGTGATCCGCTCGAAGTTCTCCGCGCCGCTCTCCAGCAGGTGCTTGGCGCGGTCGATGCGCAGGTTCTGCAGGTACTGCCCCGGCGTCTGCCCGGTGGCCTCCTTGAAGCGGCGCAGCAGGCTGCGCGGGGTCAGGGCGAACTGCTCGGCGACCCGCTCCATGACGATCGGCTCGGCCAGGTGCTTCTCTAGCCAGATCTGGACCTTCAGCACCTCGTGGTCCTGGTGGCCCTTGTCGAACTGGATGCCCATGTAGGGCGTCTGGCTGCGCTCGGCGCTGTCGATCAGCAGCTTCTTCGAGCACTCGGCCGCCAGCTGCGGCGAGGCGAAGCGGCGGATGATGTGCAGCAGCAGGTCGCTGCCGGTGGTCGAGCCCGCCGAGCACAGCAGCAGGCCGTCGTCGGTGACGCTGCGCTCGGGCTGCAGGCGCACGCGCGGGAAGTGGCGGGCGAACTGCTCGCTGAAGATCCAGTGGGTGGTGGCGCGCTTGCCGTCGAGCAGGCCGGCCTGGGCGGTGACGAAGGCGCCGGTGCACATGCTGGCGATATAGCTGTTCTGCCGGTGATGCTGGCGCAGCCAGGCGCACACCGGCTCCAGCGCCGGCAGCGCCGAGAGAATGTTGAACATGAAGCCGGGGACTATGATCAGGTCGGTGCGCTCGACCTCCTCCAGGGCGCCCTGCGGCGTCAGCACCAGGCCGCCGGTGCAGGTGACGGGCGCGCCGCCGGGCGACACGCTGCGCACCTCGAAGGGGTCTGCGGACTGCGCGCCCTGGCGACTGGCGGCGAAGCGCTGCAGCACGTTGGCGCACTCGAGGAACTCCAAGGCCGCCGACACGCTGGTGGCGGAGCAGCGATCGGCCATCAGCACCGTCACCTTCATCGCGAATCTCCCTGAACATCTCGCATGCTTTTCGTCACTTTCCGCCATGGTCGGCCCGCGAGCCGCTGCCTAGGATGCGCCATCGAGAGAGGGCGCCTGGCGTGCGGCGCCCCGCCAACCAGGGGTAACGGCGATGAAACATACAGCCTATCGGGTGTTCAAAAAACCTTTTTTCGGGCGCTTCATGCGCCCCTGGCGCTGGCCGGAAGGCATCGACCGGCAGCACTGGCAGCAGCTGAGCATCGCCAGTGGCTCGGGGGCGCAGCTCGCCGCCCTGCTGGCCGAGAGCCCCGTCGCGGCGGCGCGCGGCGCGGTGCTGCTGGCGCACCCGATGGGCACCGCGGCCAAGGGTTTCTGGCTCAAGCACGGCCACGCCGAGCTGCTGCGCCAGGCCGGCTATCACGTGATGCTGTTCGACCTCAACGGTTTCGGCGAGAGCGGCTCGACCACCATGGATTACCCGCTGGACGTGCTGGCCGCCGGTCAGGCGCTGCAGGCGCGCTATCCGCAGCTGCCGGTGGCGGTGGTCGGCGCCTCCATGGGCGCGGCCATGAGCCTGTGCGCCCTGGCCCAGGCCGACCACCCGTTCAAGGCGGCGGTGGCCGAGGCGGCCTTCCCCACCCTGCTGCACTTCTGGCGCCGTTACCCGCTGCCGCGCCTGGGCATCCAGCTCAGCAAGCTGGTCTACCCGGCGGGCGAGCGTCGCCTGCGTCCGGTGCATGCGGCCACCCGCCTGGTCGGCCGCCCGCCGCTGCTGCTGATCTACGGCGAGGACGACATCTACACCCCGGTGGCGGATGGCCGGCAGCTGCAGCAGGCCTTTTCTGCGGCCACCCACACCGAGTTCTGGCAGGTCGCCGGCGCCGGCCACACCCTGGCCTACGAGGCGCAGCCGCAGGCCTACGCGCAGCGGGTGACCGCCTTTCTCGACCAGCATCTGGGCGCGTCCGCCTGAGCCTTTGGAGGATCGACCATGAACATCGCCGAACTGCTGCACGACGCCTGCGCCACCTCGCCCGGCCAGGTGCAGATTCCCCCGGGCTGGGGCCAGGGCCGCGCGACCTTCGGCGGCCTGCTGGCCGCCTGCCTGTTCGAGAAGCTGCTGCCGCACGTGACCGGCGAGCGGCCGGTGCGCTCGCTCATGCTGTCCTTCGTCGCGCCGGTGGCGCCGGGCGCCATGGAGGTGCGGGTGCAGGTGCTGCGCGAAGGCAAGGCGGCGACCCAGGTGCAGGCCACGGGCTACCAGGGCGACCAGGCCTGCGTGGTGCTGCTGGCCAGCTTCGGCGGCGACCGCGAGTCGGCCGTGGCGTTGGCGGCCGAGCCCGCGCCGGCCATCGCCGATCCGGACAGCGCGACCCGCTTCCCCTTCATCGCCGGGCTGACGCCCGACTTCACCCAGCACTTCGACTACCGCTATGCGGTCGGCAAGATGCCCTTCATGGGCGGCGAAGAACCGCGCCTGGGCGGCTGGATACGCCTGCGCGAGCCGGCCCGGCGAGTGGTGCAGATGGCCGAGCTGCTGTGCCTGCTGGATGCCTGGCCGCCGGCGGTGTTCTGCCTGCTGAAGAAACCGGCGGCCGGCAGCAGCCTGACCTGGAGCATCGGCTGCATGGAGATCCCCACGGACTGCACCGCCGGCGACTGGTGGCAGTACCAGGCGGAGATTCGCCACTCGGCGGCCGGCTACAGCCATATCGACGCCACCCTGTGGGACCGCCTCGGTCACCCGGTCCTGCTCAGCCGGCAGACCGTCAGCGTGTTCGCCTAGTGGCCTGTGCGGTTAATTCGTGCATGCAAGTTCGAGTGCCAGGGTTTGCCAGGCTAGGCGCCGCGACGAGTCGTAGCAGAGCTACGGCGAGGAACGGCAACGACGTATGGCGAAGTCTGGCGCCGAAATTGGATATTTGAATTAGCCAAACAGGCCACTAATCGGCGTCGCGCCCGGCGCCGCCCTCCAGCTTGCGCCAGAGCAGGCGCACCGCCGCCTTGCGCGACAGCACGCAGCGGTACAGGCGGATCTCCAGCGGCACCTGCCAATGCTCGCCGCCGCACACCGCCAGCTCGCCGCGGGCCAGCTCGGCGGTCACCGACAGGCGCGGCACCCAGGCCACGCCGAGGCCCTGCAGGGCCATGGTCTTCAAGCTGTCGGCCATGGCCGTCTCGTACACCGTGGTCGAGCGCAGGGCGCGCTGGCGCAGCAGCTGGTTGACCGAGCGGCCGAGGAAGGCGCCGGCGCTGTAGGCCAGCAGCGGCACGCTCTGGCCGCCGTCGAGGTCGAACAGCGGCGCGCCGTCCTCGTCCACCGCGCACACCGGCAGCATGGCCGTGGCACCCAGATGCAGCGAGGGGAACAGCTCGGCGGTCAGCTGCATGGCCGCATCCGGATCGTAGTAGGCGAGGATCAGGTCGCAGCCGCCCTCGCGCAGCGAGTGCACCGCCTCGCCGACGTTGGTCGCCACCAGACGGGTGGACAGTGGCAGGCCGTCGCGGCGCAGGCGGGCGATCCATTCGGGGAAGAAGCCGAGGGTCAGCGAATGCGCGGCGGCGATCTGCAGCACCTCGCCCTGTTGGCCCTCCAGGTGGTGCAGGTGGCGTACCACCTCGCCGAGCTGCTCGATCATGCTGCGCGCCGTGACCAGGAACAGCTGGCCGGACTCGGTCAGCTCCACCGGGGTGCGCGAGCGGTTGACCAGGGTCAGGCCCAGCGCCGCCTCCAGGCTGCGGATGCGCCGGCTGAAGGCCGGCTGGGTGACGAAGCGCTTTTCCGCGGCCTGGGAGAAGCTGCGGGTGGCGGCCAGGGCGACGAAGTCCTCCAGCCATTTGGTTTCCAGGTTCATTAGGTCCTCGTACCTGCTCGCAGCACAAACTCCCTCTCCCTTTGGGAGAGGGCAGGGGTGAGGGAGCTCGCCAAGTGCCGTTGCAAATTATGCACGCGCGACATTCACCCCGAGTCACCGCGACATTATGCCGTTTGTGCATACCATAGCGTTTAACAGCATTGGCCGGCAGCCCGGCTTGGCCCCTATCTTATGGGGTATCGCGGCACTCGCCGTATTCCCCAGAGAAAACTCTCATCATGTCCGCTGCTGCATCCACCCGCATCGAAAAAGACCTGCTCGGTACCCTGGAAGTCCCCGCCGAGGCCTACTATGGCATCCAGACCCTGCGCGCCGTGCAGAATTTTCGACTGTCGGGTGTTCCGCTGTCGCACTACCCGAAACTGGTGATCGGCCTGGCCATGGTCAAGCAGGCCGCCGCCGACGCCAACCGCGAGCTGGGCCACCTGTCCGCCGCCAAGCACACCGCGATCAGCACCGCCTGTGCGCGCATCATCCAGGGCGAGTTCCACGAGCAGTTCGTGGTCGACATGATCCAGGGCGGCGCCGGCACCTCGACCAATATGAACGCCAATGAAGTCATCGCGAATATTGCGCTGGAAGCCATGGGCCATGAGAAGGGCGAATACCAGCACCTGCACCCGAACAACGACGTGAACATGGCGCAGTCGACCAACGACGCCTACCCGACCGCCATCCGCCTGGGCCTGCTGCTCGGCCACGACAGCCTGCTCACTGCCCTGGATAAGCTGATCCAGTCGCTGGCCAGCAAAGGCCTGAAGTTCGACCACGTGCTGAAGATGGGCCGCACCCAGCTGCAGGACGCCGTGCCCATGACCCTGGGCCAGGAGTTCCGCGCCTTCGCCACCACCCTCGGCGAGGACCTGCAGCACCTCAAGCTGCTCGCCCCGACCCTGCTCACCGAGGTCAACCTGGGCGGCACCGCCATCGGCACCGGCATCAACGCCGACCCGGCCTACCAGGCCCTGGCGGTCAAGCGCCTGGCCATCATCAGTGGCCACCCGCTGACCCCGGCCGCCGACCTGATCGAGGCCACCAGCGACATGGGCGCTTTCGTGCTGTTCTCCGGCATGCTCAAGCGCACCGCGGTCAAGCTGTCGAAGATCTGCAACGACCTGCGCCTGCTCTCCAGCGGCCCGCGCACCGGCATCAACGAGATCAACCTGCCGCCGCGCCAGCCGGGCAGCTCGATCATGCCGGGCAAGGTCAATCCGGTGATCCCCGAGGCGGTCAACCAGGTGGCCTTCGAGGTGATCGGCAACGACCTGGCGCTGACCATGGCGGCCGAGGGCGGCCAGCTGCAGCTCAACGTGATGGAGCCGCTGATCGCCTACAAGATCTTCGACTCGATCCGCCTGCTGACCCGCGCCATGGACATGCTGCGCGAGCTGTGCATCGACGGCATCACCGCCAACGAGGCGCACTGCCGCGCGCTGATGGAGAACTCCATCGGCCTGATCACCGCGCTCAACCCCTATATCGGCTACGAGAACGCCACCCGCATCGCCAAGCAGGCCCTGGACAGCGGCCGCGGGGTGCTGGAGCTGGTGCGCGAGGAGCAGCTGCTGGACGAGGCCACCCTGGCCGACATCCTGCGTCCGGAAAACATGATCGCCCCGCGCCTGGTGCCGCTGCAGGGCTGATTGCTCACACCTTCATAGACGAGGCTCTCACCGGCCTCACCACTCAGGGATGGCCTCGGCCATCCCTTTTTTTGCGCGCTCAGCGCACCTGCACCACCAGCTTGCCCACCGCTTTGCGCTGGCCGAGGGCGTCGATGGCCTCGCCGCCGCGTGCCAGGGGGAAGGTCTGCGACACCAGCGGCTTGAGCTTGCCCTCGGCGTGCCAGGCGAACAGCTGCTGGAAATTGGCGGCGTTGTCCTGCGGCTGGCGCTGGGCGAAGGCGCCCCAGAACACGCCGACCAGGGCCGCGCCCTTGAGCAGCGGCAGGTTGGCCGGCAGGGCCGGGATGCCGCCGCCGGCGGCGAAGCCGACCACCAGGAAGCGGCCGTTCCAGGCCATGCAGCGGAAGGCTTCCTCGAACAGCGCGCCGCCCACCGGATCGTAGATCACGTCCACGCCCTGGCCGCCGGTGAGTTTCTTCACCTCGTCCTTGAGGCTCTGCTCGCTGTAGTTGATCAGCTGGTCGGCGCCGGCGTTGCGCGCCACTTCCAGTTTCTCCGGGCTGCTCGCCGCGGCGATCACCCTGGCGCCCATGGCCTTGCCGATCTCCACCGCCGCCAGGCCGACGCCGCCGGAGGCGCCGAGCACCAGCAGGGTCTCGCCCGGTTGCAGGTTGGCGCGCTGCCTGAGCGCGTGCATCGAGGTGCCGTAGGTCATGCCGAACGCCGCGGCGGTGCTCAGCTCCATGCTCTTGGGCACCGGCAGCACGTTGTAGGCGGGCACCGCCACTTCCTCGGCGAAGCCGCCCCAGCCGGTCAGGGCCATGACCCGGTCGCCGGCGCGCAGATGGCTGACCTTCTCGCCAACCGCCTTGACCACGCCGGCAGCCTCGCCGCCCGGGGCGAAGGGGAAGGGCGGCTTGAAC
This sequence comes from Pseudomonas sp. CAU 1711, assembly GCF_039888625.1. Classification (NCBI taxonomy): domain Bacteria; kingdom Pseudomonadati; phylum Pseudomonadota; class Gammaproteobacteria; order Pseudomonadales; family Pseudomonadaceae; genus Pseudomonas; species Pseudomonas sp. CAU 1711. The sequence continues at coordinate 4,400 of NZ_JBDQQT010000022.1, read as the reverse complement.
TGGTACTTGCCCTCGATGATCAGGGTGTCGGGGAAGTTGACCCCGGCGGCATGCACCTCGATCAGCACCTCGTTCTTTTTCGGTTCGGGGCTGGGCAGCTCTTCCAGCACCAGGCTGGAGGCCGGGCCGAAGGCTTTGCAGAGCAGGGCTTTCATCGCGCTTTCCTCGCGTTCGTGATTGCCGGCAGTGTAGGAGGCGGGCGGGAGGGGTCAACGAGCATGCCCGCATCTGATGGCGCGCCATAAGCGCCGGGCTTGGGCGTGTCGGCCGCTATGGCTATGCTAGGCGGCATCCGTCCCAGAGGAATTGCCCGTGAACAATCGCATCGCCCTGCTGCTGGCCCTGATCCTGCCACTTACCGCCCTCGCCAGCGGTGGCGAAGAGGAGAAGAGCGCCGAGCCCAAGGTGGCCTACTACAGCCTGGTGCCGGCGCTGGTGGGCAACTTCGGCTCGGGTCCCAAGCTGAAGTTCTACAAGGCCGACATCGCCCTGCGCGTCACCGGCAGCGAGGCGGAGGAGAAGGTCGAGCACCACGAGCCGCTGATCCGCAATCAGCTGGTCATGCTGTTCTCCCAGCAGAGCGACGCCAACATGGGCGACGAGGCGGCCAAGGAGCAGTTGCGTCAGGAGGCGCTCAGGCAGGTGCAGGAGGTGCTGACCCAGGAAGAGGGCAAGCCGATAGTCGAGGACCTGCTGTTCAACAACCTGATCATCCAGTAGCGGGGCTCTCCGTTTCCGGGCGGCTCCACACGCAGGTGCGATTGCGGCCCTGGTGCTTGGCCCGGTACAGGGCCTGATCGCTGCGCGCCACCAGGCTGCCCGACTGTTCTTCGCTGATCGGGTCCGCCACCGCCAGGCCGATGCTCAGGGTCAGGCGGCCCAGGGGGCTGCCCGGGTGGGCGATGGCGAGGCTGGCGACCAGTTGGTGGACCCGCGCCGCCACATGCTCGCCGCCGTCCAGGCCGGTATTGGCCAGGATGATGGCGAACTCCTCGCCACCATAGCGACAGGCGACATCGCCCTCGCGCTGCAGGCTCTCCTGCAGCACGCTGGCCACCTGGCGCAGCGCATCGTCACCGGCCAGGTGGCCGAGGGTGTCGTTGAACGCCTTGAAGTGATCGATATCCAGCATCAGCAGGGTCAGCGGCGCGCCGATACGGCGCAGGCGGCGCCACTCACTGTGCAGCTGCTGGTCGAAGAAGCGCCGGTTGTACAGGCCGGTCAGGCCATCCTGCTGCGACAGGCGCTGCAGGCGCTCCTCCAGCTCCAGGCGCTCGCTGTTGTCGCGCGATACGGCGATCAGGTATTCGCGCTCGCCCAGGCGCACCAGCTGGGTGTTGATCTCGGCCGGCTGGCGGCTGCCGTCGCGGCGGATCAGCTCGCGCTGGAAGATCCGCGACTGGTTGTCCTGCTGGGCCCGGTGCACCTGCGCCAGCCACTCGTGGAAGTCCGGCAGCAGTTTCTCCGGCGCTTCGCGCAGCAGCTGGGTGAACTGCTCGGGGCGGTAGCCCAGGGCGGCATAGGTGGCCTGATTCATATGCAGCAGCTCGCGGCTGCGGGTGTCGAAGATGAACAGGCTGTCATGGCTGGAGTCGGTCAGGTCGAGTACCAGTTGCAGGCGCTCGCGGCTCTCGCGCAGGTGGCGCTCGGTCTCCTCGCGGCGGGTGGCTTCCACCTGCAGGCGGCGGTTGGCCTGCTGCAGCGCGCCGGCGCGGCGGGCGTTCTCCATGGCCAGGGCCAGGGCCGCCACCAGCAGCAGGCAGATGGTCAGGCCGGCGCCCAACACCACTTGCGGCAGTGGCGTGGCCAGCTGCTGCAGCAGGCTCTCGGTGGGGCTCAGCTGCAGGCTGAAGGCGTCGTTGTTGAGCAGGCTCAGCGGCACATCGAACGCCATGCCCGGCAGGCTGTCGGGGCGCTCGCGACTGTACAGGCTCTGGCCATTCTCCAGCAGGCGGACGCTGAAGCTGTCGCCATTGAGTTGCGAGAGCAGTTGCTCCATCAGCGGTTCGACGCGGAACACGCCCTGCAGGAAGCCGTCGAACTCGCGCTGGCCGCTGGCGTCCTGCAGGTAGAGCGGGGTGTAGAGGATGAAGCCGCGGCCGCCCTGCGCCAATTGGAAGCTGTTGGAGAAGCGCTGCTCGCCGCTGTCGCGCGCCTGCATGGCCAGGAGGTAGTTGGGGTGGCCGGCGGTCAGGCGAAATTGCATGGCCGCTTCGTTGCCCTCCAGCGGCAGCAGCCAGCGCATGCGCAGGTCGGGGCCGAGCCACTGCACCGACTGATAGGCGGGGAAGTCGTGCAGGGCCAGCAGGGCCTCGGTCTCCCAGTCGCCGCGTTTCAGCCGGCCCAGGCTGTTCCACAGGCGGGCGATGCGGGCCAGGCTCTCCACCTCGGTGTGCAGGGTGCTTTCCAGCTGGCGCGCCAGGCTGCGCGCCTGGTAACCGACGCGCTCCTCGATGCGCTGCTGCTGGTCGCGTTCCAACTGGTACCAGAGCGTCAGGCTGGCCGTGCCGAGCACCAGCAGCAGGAAGGCCAGCGCCAGGCGCGCCGGCCAGACGGATTGTGCGCGCATGTCGGGCTCCGCAGGCTGTACTGCGGTGATAGCACAGTGCTCAGCGCATGGCGAGTATCGCCTGCCATTGCGCGGTCTCGACCGGCATCACCGACAGGCGGCTGCCGCGCTGCACCAGGGCCAGTTCGGCCAGCGCCGCCTCGTCGCGCAGGCGGGCCAGCGGCAGCACCCGGGCGAAGGCCTCGACGAACTCCACGTCCAGCGCGCTCCAGGGATTCTTCTCGGCGCTGGCCTTGGGGTCGTGGTAGTGGCTGGCCGGGTCGAGGGCCGTGGGGTCGGGGTAGCTCGGCCCGGCGATCCGGCCGATGCCGGCGATGCCCGGCTCCGGGCAGCTGGAGTGATAGAAGAAGAACAGCTCGCCGGGCTGCATGGCGCGCAGGAAGTTGCGCGCCTGGTAATTGCGCACGCCGTCCCAGCGCGCGCGGCCGAGTCGCTGCAGGTCGTGGATGGACAGTTCGTCGGGTTCCGATTTCATCAGCCAGAAAGGCATGAAACTTGCTCCTGTTTGCCGGTCTTTGCACTGGGACTGCAAATCGTTCCAGAGTGTGACGGTCGCCTGGCGCCAGAACTGAGATGAGCTTCACTGCGTGGCAGTGTGCATTGCTCCAAGCTGGCCGGCGCCTTTCAAGGCCTATAACAACACCACTACCGGTCAAGCGCAGCAGTGTGCCGAAAAGGGGGAGGCAACTCGATGAAACGCAAGCCCGACATGCTCTGGGTGCTGGTCATTATCTTCGGCCTGGGCATGGTTACCACGGGTTACACTCAGAGCCTGTGGGATCGCCAGGGTACTGCCCCGGTCAGCCAGGTCGAGCAGTAACCCGCAGTCGACGAACGCCGCAGGGATCGCGGCGCCTCGTCACTCCACCCGGCCGTACCAGCGGCGCTCCGTCACCACGCCCTGCAGGCGTACATCCCAGCTGGCCAGCGCCAGCCTGTCCACCTTCTGACACTCGTGCGCCAGACCCAGCAGGGTCGGTTTGTGCCAATTTTTGCGCAGTCGCAGATAGGCCAGGCTGCGGTCATAGAAGCCGCCGCCCATGCCCAGGCGACCGCCATGCTCGTCGAAACCCACCAGCGGCAGCAGCACCAGATCCAGGGCCCAGGCCCGTCGCTGGCGCGCCGCCTGCGGCTGTGGCTCCTCGATGCGGAAGCGATTGCGGACCAGCGCCTCGCGCGGACGCACGCGCTGGAAATCCATGCGCGTGCAGGGCCAGCGGTGCAGTACCGGCAGGTAGCAGGCCTTGCCGCGGCGCTTGGCCTCGTGCAGCAGCGGGCGCGGGTCTATCTCGCCGTCGTTGGGCAGGTACAGGGCGATGTGGCGGGCGCGGCGGAACAGCGGGTGCTGTGCCAGCTGCCGGTACAGGGCTCGGGCGGCGCGCTTCTGCTGCAGGGGCGAGAGCTGGCGGCGGGCCTGGCGCAGCTGGCGGCGCAGGGCCGCGCGGGAAAGATCGCCTGCCAGGATCATGAAATTCGGGACTCCCCGGTTGTGCCGCTGTCGGGTTAGCCCTTGAACCCGAAAGTTCAAGGTGGAGGTTGCAGAGGGCGTTAAGGCTTTCCGTCAGGCGGACATGCACACCGGCCCCACTGGCAACCCCCGTGGTTGTGCGTATCGGCTCAGGGACATCACCGACTGGCCAACACTCCAGGGAGCTGGCCGGCAGTATACCCCATCGAACCGCTCTGCGATCAGAACCCGAGGCAGGTTCTAGGGAAGGTCTGAACTAGACCGGTTTTTCTGGCTGACTTCGGCCTTCGCCAACTTTGAAAGCGGCCAGTGGGTCAAAATCGACCAGATGGCTCGCTCATTTCGGTGTTTCTGGCCGCCGCA